>JANNAY010000595.1:0-1832 GCA_031384945.1 Deltaproteobacteria bacterium | reverse complement strand
CGTCGTCAGGACCAGCAAGCGGTTCGTCGCAGCGACAGGCGGACAACGCAAACAAGGACGCCAGCGCGACCCCGTGGGCAAGCCGCGCTGGCGTCACAGGTCGGCTAGCGCTCGTCAGTTCGGACCAGCGAAGCGGAAGATGTTGATGCCGTTGATGACCTCAACCGGTCCGATGGTCTCGACGTCGGTGGGGTCGGGGACGCCCTGACCGTCGACGCCACGCAGACGAATCGTCACAGGCGAGAGCTGCGAGCCGGCGGGCAGCGCGAGCTTCTGCGAGCCCTGGGCGCAGGGCATGTTGATGCCGGTGTTGATGCCGCCGGCTTCGATCTGCGAGTCGACGGTGGCGGCGTTGGCCACGCCGCAGTCGCCGGCCCACACGATGAGCACAAAGGCGAGGGCCGGCTGCAGCGTGAAGTTGCGGGCCGTGCGGGCGCCGGCGATGGCGACGTTGGGGGTGTCGAGAAAGAAGGGCGCGTCGCCGTCTTGCTCACGAATGCCTTCGATCTCGACGCGGACGTTGCCGACGCCGATGCCGGGCACCTCGACGCGTCCTTCGTCGCAGTCGACGGCCTGGGCGATCTCGAGGATCGAGCCGCGGAAGATGCGGACAATGACGGTGTCGACGTCGGCGGTGATGCACGACGTCGTCAGGTTGGGGATCGCCGCGCCAACGTCACCGATGGTGTCGGTGAGCACGTTGAACTTCCAACTGACCTCGAGGGTCGAGCGCACAGCCTCGAGCTCGATGGCGGGCAAGACGTTGTCGCCGTCTTCGATGGTTTCGCCGCCAGTGAAGCTGAAGACGACGTCGTCGCCGGAGATGGCGTCGATGCGGATTTCGACGTCGCCGGTCTTGACGGTGAGGGGGCCGCTGTCGCCGGCGACGCAGGCGACGTTGGTGCCGGTGGCGTTGCCGTCTTCGCCGATGATCTGAATGTCGACGTTCTGCACACCGACGTCGGCGCAGCTGGCGCCGTCGGGGAAGTTGAAGGGAATCGTCACGGTCGCGTTCAACGCCTGCAGCCTGACGGTGATGTCGTCGCCGACCTCGTCGTCGTTTTCTTCGTCGACGCCGTCGAGCACGAGGTCGACATCGTCGGCGTTGAAGAGGACGACGCCGTTGCCGTCGAGGGCGTCGATGCGGACTTTGTAGGGGATGAACTCAGGGCCATTGGTGCGCGAGAGCGGCATGTCGGTGAAGACGGCGCGGCCATCGATGCACGGCACGTTCTGGGCGCCCACCACGCGGGTGCCGTCGAGGATCTGCACGTCGACGTTGTCGACGCCAGCGCCGCTGCACGATTGATTGCCGAAGTTGAAGGCGATCGTGACGTCGGTGAGGGCGGGCTCGAGCCTCACCGAGTTGATGCGCTTGACCTCGCCGTTCTGCAGCGCGCCGAGGTTGTCGGTCTTCGAGAAGCGGACGTCGCCGTCGCCGTCGATGGCCTCGACCTGCAGCTGAAATTGGCGGCCCGCGCGGATGCCTTCGACGGTGACGAGGCCGGCGATGCAGTCGCTGGTCGACCCGGCGACGGCGAGCCCGTTCTCGGGGTCGAGCACCTGCGCGTTGATGGTGGCGACGTTCGCGCGCGAGCAGACCGTCTCGCCAGCGAAGTTGTACTGAAACTCGATGCTGCCCACGACCTGGCCGTTGGCGAGCACGAGGGGCGCCGCGACATCGCTCTGCTGGTTGGCGACGACGTCGATGGTGATGCCTTCGCCGTTGTCAAAGATGCTGACCTCGCCGGTGCCGACGGCCGTCATCGTGTAGGTGCCGGCGACGATGTCGGTGAGCACCATCGAGCCCGCGATGCACTCTGCGGTCTGGC
>JANNAY010000778.1:0-3591 GCA_031384945.1 Deltaproteobacteria bacterium | reverse complement strand
TTTGTTTTTTGTTGTATCCGCGCAGAAAAACGGCGACGGGCCGACTTTCGCCGGCCCGTCGCGTAGATCACCGGGAGACGATCGACGTCGTCACCAGCCGCACTTTTGGCCCTTGTTCTGCTCTTTGAGCCACTTCGACAGCGGGCCGAAGTAATCGAGAAGCGCCTGCGCATCCATCGTGCGCGAGCCGGTCAGCTTGTTCATGGCCTCGGGCCACGGCTGCGACGCACCCATCGCCAACATGTCTTGCAGCTTCTTGCCGGCGGCCTTGTTGCCCGCCACCGAGCACTCGTGCAGCGGACCCTTGAAGCCCGACGCATCACACATCGCCTTGTGAAACTGGAACTGCAGGATGCGGGCGAGAAAGTAGCGCGCATACGGCACGTTGGCCGGAATGTGGTACTTCGCGCCGGGATCAAAAGCGTTGCTGGGACGCGCCGTGGCCGGGGCAATACCCTGGTACTTGGTGCGCAGCTCCCACCACGATTTGTTATAGTCGGCGGGCTTGGTCTTGCCGTTGAACACATTCCAACGCCACTTGTCCATCAAATAGCCAAAAGGGAGGAACGCGACCTTGTCGAGGGCGTCTTTCATTTGCAGGTTGATCAGAGATTTTTCGTCGGTCTTGACGTCTTTCAAGATGCCGAGCTTGTTGAGGTAGGTCGGATTGACCGACAGCGCGACCGCGTCGCCGATGGCCTCGTGAAAGCCGTCGTGGGCGCCCTGTTGAAACAGCACGGGCTTGTTGAAATACTGCTCGTAGTAATAGATGTGGCCGAGCTCATGGTGAATGGTGATCAGGTTGTCTTCGTCGACCTGAATGCACATCTTGATGCGCACATCGCCCTTGAACGTCACGTCCCACGCCGAGGCGTGGCACACGACTTCACGGTCCTTCGGCTTCTTCAACATCGAGCGGGTCCAGAAGGTGTCAGGCAGCTTCTGCAGGCCGAGGTTCACAAAGAAGTCTTCGCCCATGTGCGCGAGCTTGTCTTCGGTGACGCCCTTGTCTTTCAGGGCCTTGGTGACGTCGAGCGACGCCTGTCCAGGAAAGGGCTCGACCAGCGGATAAATGTTGCCCCACTCCTGCGCCCACATGTTGCCGAGCAGGTGCGCGGGGATGGGTCCCTGCGCCTTCACCTTGCCGGCGTACGTCGTCGACAGACGGTTGCGCACGTAACAGTGCAGGTCTTCGTAGAGGGGCTTCACCTGGCCCCACAGGCGCTCCATCTCGGTCTCGAACGCGGCGGGCTCCATGTCGTAGCGCGACTTCCACAGGCCGCCCATGTCGGTGAAGCCGAGGTTGACGCTGCCTTCGTTGGCGAGGGCCGTGTACTTCTGAAACAGCGGCTGAATCTCGGGCGAGATGGTGTGCCAGCCGTTCCACCCTTCGAGCAGCTCGTCGTAGTCGCGCGACGTCGCCATCATCGTGGTCAGCTGCTCGAGGTCGACGCAGCGCTGTGACTTCTTGTCGGCGAGGCCGTCTTTGGCGGCTTTGACGGCGGCGTCGGCTTCTTCGCTGGCTTCTTTCGTGGCGTCTTTTGCCAGCGCGGCTTTGGCGGCTGTGGCGCGATCGAGGTCTCTCTGCTGCCAGGCGCGGCAGAACTTGCCTTTGCCGTAGAGCGACGTCATCTGGCTGGCGATCTTCGCCAACTCTGCCGTCTTTGCTCCATCATTGGGGGCCGGCAGATCGGCCGAGATCTTCAGCAGGTGAATCGCGCGGGCCGTCTCCGAATCTAAGGTCAGACCGTCATATTGCGTGGCCTCTTTAATGGCCGACGCGGTGTACAACATGACCTTCTCGGCAGCGTCGGCCGAGAGAATTTCGGTGTCGTCGGTGATGTAGGTATTTTTTACCCAGTCCGCGCGGGCCGCGTCGGTCCACAGTTTCAACAGGTCGGCGTTGACGCGGGCCACGAACGCCTTTGCATCCGCCGGCGTCGGCTTCGCAGTCGTCGTCGCTGCTGGCGTCGTCGTCGTTGGCGTGGCCGGCGCGGCAAAGGCGCTGCCGGCCACGAGGGCGAGAGTGAGAGAGAGAAGGTGCTTCATGGCGCGCGTCATAGTCCGCCGCCGCTCCGGACAGAACGCACGACCCACGCGATCGACGCGATCGGCAGGTTTGCGCTGGGTGACGTCGACTCAGCGCGCGAAGACGACGGCGTCGACGGCGGCCTGGTAGGCGGCGGCTTCGGCGTCGGTGACGAAGGTGGCGTCGCCGTTGCCATCGAAGACGACGCCGTTGCTGGCGGCGCAGTTGAATTCGCCGTCGTCGCCGACGCAGGCGTCGAGGGCGGCGTGGGACAAGCACGATCCGACGTTGCAGCGCAGCGCGAGCAAATCCGACGCCACGCCGACGACGCGGGTCTGCGTGATCGAAGCGAACAACGTCAGCGCGTAGAGGTAGCTGCCCTCGGCGCCGGGGTGGGCGTCGTCGGCGGCGTAGAGCTCGAGGGCCTGCGTCGCGTTGGCCGCGCCGAGCGCCTGGCGCCACGCAGCTCCCATCGGCGCGAGCCCCACATGGTGATCAGCCGCGTAGCTGCGCGCCGGCGCGTCGAGCGCGTTGGCGTTGTTCGACCAACCCGCGCCCGAGAAGCCCGCCGTCGGCGCGATGACGAATGCGGCGCCGGCTCCTTCGGCGAGGTTGCGAAAGACGTCCCAGCAGCCATCGTTCCGGTACGACTCGCCCAGCGACGGCAGCAGCACCACGACGTCGTAGTCGCCGCTGCCGGCCCGCTCTTTCGGCGTCCCCGGTCCGTTGCCGGCGCTGATGAAGCCGTTGCAGTCGACCCCCAGCACCTGCGCCCGATCGACGGTCATGCGGTGCGCTCCGCCGGACGCCGTCTGCGACAGCTCTTCCAGCGCGGCCCGCAGGTCCGGCGGCGCGCCGTTGGTGAACCCGCCGAGCTGGCTGTTGCCGATCAACAGCACCGCGAGCTCGCCCGCCGGCACCGGACCCGGCGTGGGCGTCGGCGTGGGCGTCGGTTCTTCGACAGGCGCGGGTTCTTCGACCGGCGCGGGTTCTTCGACAGGTGCGGGTTCTTCGACGGCGGCTTCTTCGGGGGCTTCTTCGTCGGGGGCTTCTTCGTCGACAACGCCAACGTCGTCGCCTTCGCCTTCGCCTTCGCCTTCGCCTGCTTCGCGCGCTTCGCGCAGGATCGGCAAGAAGCCATCGAGCTTCTCCTGCGACGCGGCGACATCGTCGGGCAGCGCAGATCCACCGTCGCCATCGGAGGAGCCAGCGCCCGCGCTGCCCCCACAAGCGACAAAGAAACCAAGAACCGCGAGAGAGAGAAGCGTTCGCGTCATGGCGGGCAACCTAACGACGCCTCGCAGCATTGGTGTATTTCGCCACGACAATCTTCAGCGGGGCAAAACGCTACACTCGAGATGGCAGCAGAACGGGCGCATCCCGCCGCGCTGCCAACAGATCTGGTAGATCTGGGGCGAAACGCCCAACTGTGGCAATCGCGCCTTCGGTCAGCGTTTGGTCACGACAACCAGCCGCCATCAACCATCCATCGGTCGTCGATCGCGAATCGCAGGCGTTGCCCGTGCCGCAGAGCCCCCAGTACCCCCGCTGCGCGGGGGCAA
>JANNAY010000669.1:0-13615 GCA_031384945.1 Deltaproteobacteria bacterium | reverse complement strand
TTCGTCGGCGCTGCCGTCGGCGCTGCTGTCGTCGGCGTCGTAGACGTCATCGGCAGCGCGGTCGGCGACAACGGCGTCGTCAAAGGCCCCGCCAGCGACACGACGACGACGGCGGCGGCGGCGAGGCCGGCGCCGACGACGCCGACGACGCCGAAGGATCGACGCTGCGGCGCGGGCGCGCGGGCGGCGCTCAACAAGAGCGCGCGCGCCAGCGCGACGTCGGCGGCGGGGGCGGGCACGTCGAGGTCGACGGCGAGGGCGCGCAGCTGTTCGTCGGCGGCGCGCTGTCGCTGGCAGTCCGCGCACGACGCGACGTGAGCGTCGAGCGCCGGCGTGGCGCCGTCGACGGAGGCGGCCACGAGGGCCAGGGCGTTGGGGCAGTTCGTCATCGAAGCGTCTCCACCGTCGTTCGCAGGGCGCTGCGCGCCTGGTGCAAGCGACGCCACAAGGTGCCCTCAGGGATGCCGAGCAGCGCAGCGCTCTCGACGCCGCTGACGCCCTCGACGTCGCACAAGACAAAGGCCACGCGCTGGTCGTGCGGCAGGCGCGCGACCCCGGCCCGCAGCTGCTCGACCTGCTGGCGGCGCACCGCCGTCGCGTCGGCGCTGGCGGCGCCCTCGGCGACAACGTCGCCCAGGGCGTGCAGAAAATTCTTCTGGCGCACCTCGCCGCGCACGTGATGGCGCACGAGGTTGGCGGCGATGCCGTAGAGCCAGGTCTTGGCCGACGAGTGTCCACGAAAGCGGGCGCTGGCCTTGAGCGCCTGCAGAAACGTCGACTGCACGAGATCGTCGAGGTCGCGCTCGGCGGTGCCCGACAGGCGAAACAGAAAGCGCCGCACATCGGCCTGACGACGATCGAACAGCGTGCCGAGCGCCGCTGTGTCGCCGCCGGCGCAGGCGACGACGAGGGCTTCGTCGCTGACGTCGTCGTCTTTGCGCTGCACGAGCACGAGCTGCGGCTTCATCGGCGCGCCTCGAGCCCGAGGCCGAGCTGCACCATGCCCAACGGCTCGCCCGCGACGGTCTCGTTCTCTTCGACGAACGACGTGGTGTGGGCCAGCGGCGCGAGCACGACGCCGGCTGAAAAGGCCAGGCCCAGGTCGCCCACCGGCAGCACCGCTGTGATGCGCGCGCCGACGCGCAGGCCGCCGTCGACGATCTCGACGTTGTTCGACGGCGCCTGGTTGAGGATCGGCGAGTTGCGGCTGTCGAGAAAGCCGAACCCCGCCAGCGCCCCCGGCCGCAGCCGCAGCGGGCCCGCGTCGAAGCGGCTGTCAACGACGACGTAGACATCGGCGCCGGCCCGGCCCGTCTCTTTGTCTGACGACGCGCCGGTCAGGCTGGTGTCGAAGAAGCCGCGAGCGAGGCCGCCGGCGCAGAAGGGTCCGACGTCGACGCAGGCGGCGACCGAGGCGCCGGGCCAGGCGCTGCCATCAAAGGCGACGCCCAGCTCGACGCTGGTGTCGAGCGTGAGCCACGGCGCAGGCGTCGGCGCGGGCGGCGGCGGCGGCGGCGGCCGCGACGTCGGCGGCGGCAGCGCCCGCGGCGCCAACAACGACGTGGCGACATCGGCGGCGGCCCAGCCTTCGATGAGGGCGGCGGCGCCTTCAGGGCTCGAGGCCCTTCGCTCAGCGGTGCGACCGGCGCCATCGTGAAAGACCACGAGCAACCCCCCTTCGACCTCTGACACGGTGGCGATGACGGCCGGACAGCCGGCGACGGGATCGACGATGCCCCGCTCGCGCAAGAGCGCGGCGACGGCGGCGGCGGACGTCCCGCGCACCTCCGCCGCCGGCCCGCACACGGGCGCGCCCGCCGTCGCGGAGACCGCGAAGGTGAGCACCAGCGCCCAGGTCTGCTCAGTCATCGGCCTGTTCGCCGTCGTCGTCGCCCTCGCCGTCGTCGTCGCTCTCGCCGTCGTCGTCTTCTTCGCCGTCGTCGCAGCCGAGGCTGGCGGGCAGGTTGTGGTCGGCCACCGCGGCGTCGCTGGCGGCGGCGTCGTCGTCGTCGTCTTCTTCGCCGTCGTCTTGGTTGGCGCCGGGGCCGCCGTCGCATTCGGCGCCGGTGGCGGCGTCGATGCCGTCGACGCAGTCAACGCCGTCGTCGTCTTCTTCGCCGTCTGCTTCGCCGTCGTCTGCTTCGCCGTCGTCGTCGGCTTCGCAGCTGGCGCCCTCGTCGTCGTCGTCGTCGACGCAGACGGCGCCGCTTTGGTCGTGGCCGTCTTCGCACTCGCCGTCGTCGTCGGCGGTGAGGGCCTGCGTGGCGCCGAACGAGAACGCGGCGCTGTTGGCGTCGCCGACGTAGCGGACGCTGCCGAGGTCGAACGACGTCGACGCCGACGCCTTGACGTCGAAGCGCGAGTCGATGCTGCCGCCCTTGCGCGGAAAGATCAGCACGGGCTGGCCCTTCTCGGCGGCAAAGGCGATGCGCAGGCCCGCGCCGACGGGCACGTCGAGGGCAAAGGCGCCGTCGTCTGCGACGTCGGCGGACGCGACGATCGCGTCTTTGGCGTCGAGCACCACCGCCTGCCGCACCGCCTTCGGAAAGGAGCTCTGCAGCACCTTGCCGCCGATGGGCTGCGAGGCGGTCTGCGCGCAAGCGCCGCTCAAGACACCGAGAAGGGGAACCGTCAGAACCAACATCGCTCGCATCAGGCACCTCACCGGGCCATTCGTTGGCCTCACGACAGTAGTGCCCGCCGCCGCCTGATCCTTCGCTGGCGCCGCCCGCCGCGCGAGATCAACCGTAGATTCAGGCACTTGTGAAATCGGTGAAGGCTTCGTCGCTGGCGGCAACTGAGCTTGCAGAACCCAGGAGACGCCGATGAAAAAGCCGACCACTGCCGCGTTGTTGTTCGCACTCGCTTCGTTGTCGTGCGCGCCGGTTGCGCCGCAAGCCCCCACGCTGCCCGCCGCGCTGCTCGAGATCGAAGGCACCGCCGAAGACGCGTACGACAAAGCCCTCGCTGGCGACTTCGCCACCGTCGACAGCGACGCCAAAGCCATCGCTGCCGGCTGGGACGGCTACCGCGCCGCCGCCGCCACCGACGGCGCGGGCGCCGACGTGCTCACCGGCATGGATGACGCCGTCGCTGGCCTCACAGACGCTCCTGCCGACCGCGTCGCTGCGGGGCGAGCGGCGAACGCCATCTCGTCTTTCATGAAGCCGCTGTTCACGCTGTACGCGCCGAAGACGCCGCCTGCGATCATCGAGCTCGACCACGCCGGCCGCGAGATCGCCCTCGACGGCGTCGACGACGACCTCGCCGCCGCCCTCGACGACATCTCGTCGCTCGCCGCCGAGTGGGACGGTGTCACAGCAGACATCACGGCCGCTGGCGGCCAGGACAGCGCCGACGCCTACGACGCTCACATCGTCGCCATGGGTGACGCCGTCGCCGCCGATGACGCCGCTGCGCTCGTCGAGCAAGCCAACGTCGGTCTAGAGCTCGTCGACGCGATGGAGGCGCTCTTCGAGTGACGCGCCGTCGGTCCGTCAGTCGAGCACCTTGAGCTCGACCCGGCGGTTCGCGGCTTTGCCGGCCTTGGTCTTGTTGTCGGCGATGGGCTGGCCTTCGCCGTAGCCATCGGACTCGAGGCGCAGCGGGTCGACGCCGCGGCTGACGATGGCGTCGAGCACGGCGCGGGCGCGCTTCTTCGACAGCTCGAGGTTCTTCTTCTCGTCGCCGTCGCTGTCGGTGTGACCCTCGATGCGGATCTTCTTCACCTCGGGGTGCGCCTTCATCACCAGCGCGATCTGGTCGAGCAGCGAAGAGCTGCGCTGCTGGATCGTGGCCTTGCCCGGATCGAAGAACACAGTCTCTTTCAGCTCGATCTTGTCTTTGGTGACGACGACGAGCACCTTGCCTTTGTCGGGGCAGCCGTCGCCGTCGTCGATGCCGTTGATGGTCTCGGGCTCGGTGGGGCATTTGTCGTCGGGGTCGGCGAGGCCGTCGTTGTCGGTGTCGATGCAGCCCTTGAACTCAGGGACGCCTGCGACGTCTTTGCAGCGGTCTTCGCTGTCTCTGATGCCGTCGCCGTCTTTGTCGGGGCAGCCGCGGGTGACTTTGGATCCGGCGACGTCGATGCATTCGTCGTCTGCGTCTTTGACGCCGTCTTTGTCTTTGTCGTCTTCGGGGCAGCCCTTGCGGTCGACGATGCCGGGGACGTCGGGGCAGGCGTCGACGTCGTCGGTGAAGCCGTCGCCGTCTTTGTCGGGGGGCGGGCAGCCCTTCCATTGCGCCTTGCCAGCGACGTCGCGGCACTCGTCGTCGACGCCGTCTGCCGAGAAGTCCGGGACGCCGTCTTTGTCGTTGTCGAGGTCGGGGCAGCCGTCTTCGTCTTCAAAAGAGTCGGTGTCTTCGGCGGCGTCGGGGCATTTGTCGCTGCCGTCGGGGATGCCGTCGCCGTCGTTGTCGCGGTCGGGGCAGCCGTCGGCGTCGTCGTGGCCGTCTTTGTCTTCGGGTTCGTCGACGCAGGTGTCTTTCTTGTCTTCGACGCCGTCGTCGTCTTTGTCGTTGTCTTCGACGCCGTAACGCACGCCGAGAAACAGCCGCAGGTCAGGTGAGCCGTAGCCGGCGCGAATGCCGCTGCCGGCGCCGCCCTCGACGGTGACGCCTTCGACCGCCTTCCACCTCGCACCGACGAGCAGCTCGACGGGGTTTTGCAGGCGCACCTCGGCGGGGTCGTCGCCGTTGACGAGGCCAAACGGGTTGCGGTCGGCGGTGGCGCCGAAGACCTCGCCGAAGACCATCAGCCCGTCGACGCCCTTCATGAACGACGACAGCTCGTAGCCAAGGCCCAGGCGGTAGACGAGCTCGGGGTGAATCTGAAACGCGCCCAAAAAACGCGCCGGCTGCCGCAAGCGGTAGGCGAGGTTGGCGGCGGGACGCAGCCCCATGATGTTGGTCGAGACCGCGACCTCGGGGATGAAGGCAAAGGCGCCCGGTCCTTCGCCGAGGTAGTCGCCGCCGTATTCGTATTCGGGGCCGTCGTCGTTGAAGCGCACGCCGCCCGCCGTCGGCAGCGTGATGGTCGGGATCAACGACAGCGAGACGTAGTGCACGTCTTCGCGCAGCAGCCGCACCTTGGGCACGAGCCGCAGGTCGCCGACGCCGATGCCGGCGAGGCCGTTGGCGACGCCGACTGTCTCTTGCAGGTCGGCGGGCACCTCGCCGCCCACCTGCACCAGCGTCAGCGGCAGGTCGACGCCGACGCTGACGTATTCGAAGAGGCCGATGGTGAAGAGGGCGTCGGCGGCGAGGCGGTGGGCGACGATGCTGGCGACGACGTCGCCGTTGCCGTCGCGCAGCACCAGCGGGTTGAGCGCGTAGTTGAAGATGAGCCCGGTCTGAAACGCCAGATGCCCGGGGATCGCGCCGCCCTCGGTGACGCCGAGGCCCTTGTCGTCGATCGGCGCGCGAAAGCGATCGAGCGGCAGCGTCGTCGTCGCCGGCTCATCCGCCACCTGCGCGAGCGCGCCCGCCGCCGACAGTGACGACGACAACAACGCGGCGGCGAAGAAGAAGCGACGCATGGTCAAAGCGGTACCACGTCGTCGTCACCGCCTCCAAAATGCCGCCGCTGACCCTCAAAGTCTCGTTGGCCCGCGCGCGGAGCCCCCTGCCCCCGAAAATCGGGGGCAGGGGGCTCTCTGGCTCGGAGACGGCCTCGGCCCCGAGCGCTACTTGCGAGGGTCCCAGGTGGCGCGCAGGGCCTGCCATTGCTCGAGCAGCTTCTGCTCGTCGTCGCTGAGGTCGGGGGGCATGGCGACGTCGATCTCGACCGTCAGCGCGCCGCGCTCGCCGCCCTTCTGCGGCAGACCTTTGCCCTTGAGGCGCAGCTTCACGCCCGAGGTCGCGCCCTTCGGCACGGTGAGCTTCACCTCGCCGTCGAGGGTCGAGAACGGCACCTTCGCGCCCTGCGCGGCCTCCCACGGGGCCACGCGCAGGCGGGCCGTGAGGTCGCTGCCGTCGACGACGACGAAGCGGGGGTGCGGCCCCAGTTTCACCTTGAGGTAGAGGTCGCCGCTCTTGCCGCCGCCGCGGCCGGGGCCGCCTTCGCCTTTCAGACGAATGCGCGTGCCGTCGACGGCGCCGGCGGGGACCTTGACGTTGTAGGTCTTCTCTTCGACGCGGCGGCCGCCGTCGGCGCCGGTCAGCGTCTGCTGCAGGGTGATCGTGCGCTGCACGCCGGTGACGGCGTCTTCGAGGGGGATGGTGATCTCGGCTTCACGGTCGTCGCCGTCGCTGGGGAAGGGGTCGCGGCCGCGGCGTCCACCGCCGCCGCGCGCGCGCTCGAAGGGGTTCGGACCGCCGTCGGCGCCCTGAGAAAAGAACGTGTCGAAGAAGTCAGAGAAGCCGCTGGGTTGGCCGCCGCGTCCCTGCCCGCCGCCGCCGAAGGGGTTGCCGGCGCCGCTCCAATCGACGTTCTGCCACTGGCCCTGCCCGCCGCCGCCGCCGAAGGGACCGCCGGCCTGCGCGCTCGGGTTGTTCCAGTGTTGCCCGAGCTGGTCGTACTTCTTGCGCTTGTCGGGGTCTTTCAAGACCTCGTACGCCTCGCCGATCTTCTTGAACTTCTCAGTGGCGTCGTGGTTCTCGGCGTTCATGTCCGGGTGAAACTTCTTCGACAGCCGCCGGTAGGACTTCTTGATCTCGTCTTGCGACGCCGAGCGCTCGACCTCGAGCGTCTTGTAGTAGTCCTGAAATTGCATCGACCGCCTCTCACGCCAGCAACAACACCATGGGATGTAGTCACGATGGCGACGACGTCCAGTGCTGTTCCCGTCTTCTTGATGAGCCGCCCCCGCGACGACTGGCAGATCCGCGGCCGGGCCAACGTCTTCGCGGCCGCTTTGAACGAAGCGGGCGCCGTCTCGCCCACCGCCGCCGAGGCCCAGCGCGACTGGGACGTCGTCAAAGACGCCATCGGCGCCGCCGGCGGCAAGGTCGTCGTCGTCGACAACCCTGACCCGCTGCTCACCGGCCTGCCCTACACCGCCGAAGCCGGCGTCATGGGCAAGGACAGAAAAGGTCTGGTCTTTGTCTTGCCGCAGCTGACGCCGCCGCACCGACAGGCAGAGCCCGCCGTCGTCAAACCCGCCGTCGAAGCCCTCGGCATCCGCACCGTCGACGTCGACACGGCCTTTGAAGGACAAGGCGATGTCATCGACGTCGGCCCTGACGCGTCAGCCCGCTTCGCCTGCACCTCGGGCGAGGGAAAGTGGGCCCGCACCTCGCCGCTGGCCCACGAGCGCTGCGCCCGCTTCTTGCCGGGCAAGACGCTGCACCTGCGCTTTCACGCCGACCCGTGGTTTCACGGCAACACCTTTCTCGGCGGATACCGAAACGGCGCCAACGTCGTCGTCGTCGTCTGCCCCGACGCCTTGCTCGACGACGGCTACGGGCGGCTGCTGCGCTTCGTCGCACCCGCGCGCATCGTGAACCTCAGCGCTGAACAGACGTTGACCTATGCGACGAACGCGCTGCAGGTGAACGAGACGGTGCTCGCTCCGGTCGGCGTGCCTGACGTCGTCGTTGATGCCTGGCGCGGCCTCGGGCTCACGGTGAAATTTCTCGAGCTGCCGGCGCTGTTTCGCAAAGGCGGCGGCGCTGCGGTCTGCCTCACCAACCGGCTCTGGGGCTTCACCCTCGAGGACGACACATGAGGCTCGTCCCCTTCGTCTTCGGCCACGGCCCGTGGATCGCGCGGTGGCGCGAGCGCTTTCCCTGCGGCGACGACTGCGACGACGCCGTCGCCATCGACGTCCTCGACGACAGCAAGGGCTTCTTCGATCTCGTGAACGCGGCGAACGCCAAAGCGTTTGGCGACATGGGCATGCCTGCGTGGGTGCAGCTCGACTGCGCGACGTTGCCGACGGCGATGGTGGGCTTCGCCGCCCGCAAGCGGCACCTCGACCAGATGGGGTTGCACAGCCTGGTTGTGGATCTCGCCCGGCGCGCCGGCCTCGCCGCCGACGACGACCCCGACGACGACCCCGACGACGGCCTCGACGACGACGACCTCGTGCCGCTGGCCGAATACTGCGCGCTGCCGACGCCCGACGTGGGCCACGTCGTCGGCTTCTCGCTGTTCTCGCTGGTGCCGGGGCTCGGCCTGCGCGCCAAGGCCGCGGGGCTGTTCGCGATGGAGGCGCGCGTGCAGACGGGCGTCACGCAGACGACGAACACCGCGTTGAAGACCCACTGCCGGTTGGGGCCGCTCGTCGTCGAGAAGCGGGGCGTGCAGGTGCACAGCAAACCGGGAACGACGATCGTGTACCGGTTGCAGGTGCCGCCGCCGTCGACGTTGGCGGCGCTGGCGGTGGGCGCGTTGACGCGCGTGCCGTTCAACGGACCGACGAAGAAGAAGGCGTCACTCGAAGACGGCGACACCCTCGTCGACGTCGACGGCGCGGGCTTCGTCGTCGTCGACGCCCTCGGCTGATCAGTCGTCGCGGCTGCCGACGCGCAGCGCGAAGTCGAAGAGCTGCCCTTCGTTGCCGGCGGCCTCGTCGCTGATGACGAGGGTCCACACGCCGTTGGCCGATTCGTCGCCCGGAAATCCAGCGACCGGCTCGCGAAACAACGAGATCTCGCTCGGCGCGAGCGGACCCGCCGCGGCCAACACGTCGACGACGGTGCCGGCAGGGTTCTGCAGCGTGACGCTGAGCTCGCTGGTGTCGTCGTGCACGAGAAAGAGGTCGACCCACACGTCGGTCGACACCGTCGACAAGCCCGAGACCAGCACCGAGCGGGCGACGGCGCCTTGCGCGGGCAGCGTCACGACGGTCTCGTCGTCAACGAGCGCAGCGTCGGCAAAGGTGCCGACAAACGCGGCGCGCTCGCACAGGTTGCCGCTGCTGGCGCAAAAGAGATCGTCGCCACATGAGAACTCGGTGCAGCTGTCGCCCTCGCCGTCGACGTTGGCGCGCACGAGGCAACGTCCGTCGCCGAGCGGTCCGTTTTCGCCGAAGGGCACGCCGAAGCAGACGTCGCTGGCGGCGCAGTCGGCGGCGACTTCGCAGGCGCTGGCGCCAGGGCCGACGTCGACAACGCAGTCGACGAGGTCGCCGTCGTTGATGCGGGCCAACAGCGTCGTTGTGCCGAAGGCGAAAAAGGCGCCGAACGAGTTGTCGCCGCGGCCGAATTCGACGGCGTCGACGGTGGCGTCGTTGCTGCGGTCGTAGAAGCGCATGAGCCGCACCTCAGACTGATCGACCAGGGCGAGCGCGGCGTCGACGTCGGCAACGACGTCGTCCTGGGCGGCGAGCGCTGCGATCAGCTGGTCGCCTTCGGTCGTCGACAGCGCAGCGGCCGTGGTCTCTCGGCGGTCGGCGATCAGCACGACGTCGTTCGAGAGCAGGTTCTCGCGGAAGGTGCCGCCGAAGACGCAGTCTCCTTCTCCTTCTCCTTCTCCTTCTCCTTCGCCTTCGCCTTCGCCTTCGCCTTCGCCTTCGCCTTCTCCTTCTCCTTCTCCTTCTCCTTCGCCTTCGCCGACGACCGGATCGTTCGGACACGCGGGGAGGACGGCCGCGGTGACAACAAAGACGACAGCAACAAGAAGATCAGAGACCGCGCGATTCATCCCCCGCTACTGACGCGCAGCGATGCGCTTGTCGACCACGGCGGCGTCTCGGCTTGTGAATCAGCGAACGATCAAGAGTCGAGGAGGAAGCGCTCTTCGCGGCCCTCGACGTCGAGGCCAGCGTCGTCGACGTCGACGTCGCCGTCTTCGGCAGCAGCGGCGTCGCCGACACCGAGGGCGCCCGCGGTTGTCGCATCCGGCGCCGGCAACGCGTCAGGAGCGACGAGCTCGATGACCCAGTTCTCGTAGAGGCCCGAGGTCTCGCCGCCCTCTTCAACCGGAGCGGGCAGCTCAGAGATGAAGCGCGAGGGCTTGTGCAAGAGCAGCGACGTGTCGCGCATGCGCGAGGTCTGCGGGTACGTGATGTACAGCTCGTCTTTCGCGCGGGTGACGGCGACGTAATAGAGGCGCCGCTCTTCGTCTTCGCCGTGGTCGTCTTTCAAGGCGAGGTCAGATGGAAACACGCCGTCGGTCATCCACAAACAAAAGACGCGCGACCACTCGAGGCCCTTGGCCTGGTGCACCGACGACAACGTCACCTTCTCGTCGGGGTCTTCAGCGGCGATGATCTCTTCGGCGCTGAAGCTCTGCACCAACATCAGCTCGCTCAAGAAATTCTCGGTGTCGGTGAAGCCCATCGCGTAGTCGGCGAGCTGTTCGATCTCGGCGATGCGCTCTTCGGGCATCGGGTAGGTCTTGCGCAAATAATCGTTGTAGCCGCCGTCGAGCAGCACGCGGATCTGCTCGGCCGGTTTGTCTTTGATGTCGCGGTCGCCCATGCGGCCGAGCACCGTCGCAAACTTCTGCACGCCGGGCTTGGCGCGGCGGCCGAGGGTGCCGTCGAGGCTGGGGTCTTCGACGAGGGCGCGGGCGGCGTCGCCGGCTGTCTTGCCGCGCGACAGCTGCACCTTGAACGATCCCCACAAGGCGTCGGCGGTGGCGTTGCCGACGCCGTCGTGCAGCTTGATGCAGCGGCGGAACGCGAGCTCGTCGTCAGCGTTCCACAAGAGCTTCAGGTGCGAGAGCACGTCTTTGATGTGCGCCTGCTCGAAGAAGCGCATGCCCGAGCGCACGAGGTACGGGATGCCGCGGCGCGAGAGCTCGACCTGCAGCTCGAGGGCGTTTCTGTGTGCGCGATAGAGAATACCAATTTCATCCATCGGCACGCCTTCATCACGCAGCTGCAAAATGCGCTCGGCGATGAACTCTGCCTGAATGCCTGCGTCGCGGGTCGGTACCAGCGCGGGCAAGCATGACGTCGGGCGTACGGCCTTGAGGCGGGTCGGAAACTCTTGGCGCGCGCGGCTCAGGCAGGCATTCGCAAGCGTGCAAATTTCGGGCGTTGAGCGGTAATTGATCTGCAGTGGAAGCACGACCGCGGTGGGCCAACGCTGTTGAAACTCGCGCATGTTCTCGACGGCGGCGCCGCGAAAGCCGTAGATGCATTGGGCGTCGTCGCCGACGACGGTGACGTTCTTGTGGCCCATCGACATCGCGTCGACGATCTTGCCCTGCAGCGCGTTGGTGTCTTGGTATTCGTCGACGAGCACGGCGTCGAACAAGCCGCGCACGTGCTCGGCGAGGCGGCTGCCCATGCTTCTGCCCGGTCCCTCGGTCGGGCCGCCCTGAGTCGGATCCGTGAGCTGCTCGAGCAACACCGACCAGTTCATCAAGAGGTCGTCGAAGTCCATGACGTTGAGGTCGGCCTTGCGTTTCACGAAGGCGCGACACACCTGCATGATCTCGTCGGCGAGGTGCACGAAGCGCGGCGCCTTTTTCAACAAGACATCGCGCGCCGGCTTCTGCGTGTTGATCGACGTCGACGCCACATCGAGCAAGACGTCGGCTTTCGGAAAGCGGTGCTTCTGCGTGTCGACCTTGGCGTCAACGACAGCGGCGGCCATCAATTCGCGGGCGTCTTCTTTGTCGACGATGGTGAAGTTGTCGCCGTAGCCGATGGCCTCGGCGTGCTTGCGCAAGAGCGCGTTGGCGACGTGGTGAAACGTGCCCCCCGTGATGCGCAGCGCGTCGGGACCGCACAGCTCGTTGACGCGCTTCAACATCTCTTTCGCCGAGCGGTTGGTGAACGTCAGCAGCAAGATGCGCTCGGGGGGCACGCCGGTGTCGAGAAAGCGGGCCAGCCGGTACGTCAGCGCGCGCGTCTTGCCCGAGCCGGCGCAGGCGTTGATGAGCAGCGGCGCGCGCGGCGCCATGACCACCGCGCGCTGTTCGTCGTTGAGCGTGGCCTCGTAGTCGATGCCCAGCCGCGAGACCGTGGCTGTCTTCAGCTGAAACTTGCGCGCCATGCCGGGGTCTTAGCCGTCGTCGTCGATCCTGAACAGGGGAGCAGTTGCTGATCGCGCACGTCTCTCGAGGATCAGGGCGGACGGCTGCGGCCGTTGCCGGACTTCAAGCGACAGGCAGCGACGAGCTTGTGGTGCTGCGCGTTGGCGGGGAGCGCGCGGAGCTCGTCGAAGGTGAGGGTGCAGCCGTAGCTCTTCTGCAGCACGGCGAACCAGAAGCGCTCGAGCGCCTCGGTCTGCCCGCGCTGCTTCGAGAAGGTGATGCGACAGCCGAGCTGCCAGCCCTCGTCGTCGTCGAGGACGCGGACGACGTCACCGGGGCTGCGCAGGGCGCGGCGCAACTCATTGCCGCGCTCGACGTGCTGGTAGGCGTCGCCGACGACGGGCCACGGGTCGCCGGCGACGCGGTCAGCGACGAGGTCGAAGAGGTCGCCGAATTCGTTGGCGACGACGACGACGTCTTCGAGGTCCATGGCGTCGATGTTTTTTTCGACGAGAAAGACGCGGGGGCGTCCTTCGAGGTTGACGGCGAGGACGCGGCCGTCGTCGAGGTCGGCGAAGCCGTGGGCACCGAGGCGGTCGACGAACGAAAAGGCGTTGCACGAGCGGACGACGACGTCGGCGCAGCGCAAGCCGTCGCAACGGTCGTAGAAGGCGGAGACAGCGCCGGCGTAGAGCCACGCGGGCTTCTGCGCCGGCGGCTGCTGCTGCGTCGTCGACGGCGACGACAAGACGCGGTCGATGGCCGCGGCGCCGCCTGTGTCTTCACCCACGCCCCAGACGACGACGGGGGCGACGACGCCGGCGGCGTCTTGGGCGATGCCGCCGAAGCCGCCGTAGACGACGACGTTGACCATCATGGGCTCGAGCACCAACGGCGCGCGGGCGAAGCCGGTCGGCGTCGACGCCGGCAACAGACCCGCGAACGACCACGGCGACGACTGCGACCAACCGGCAAAGGCGTCGCTGCGCTCGACGCGTCCGTCGTCGTGCTGGATGTACGGGAAGAGGGCCGAGACCCAGCCGGTGGCGAGCTCGAGGTCGTAGTCTTTGCGCGGTTTGTAGACGCTCTTCCAAAAATCGACGTCGACGCGGCCCTCGGCGCTCGCGACGAATTGGTCGAGCACGATCTTGAGCGGATCGGTCCACCAGCCGCAGCCGTACTCGCCGATGACATCGACGCGGGCCCTGATGCGCTGCCAGTCGTCGACGGTGCCGTCGAGGGTCACCGTGGGAATGCCGCAGGTGCACTCGACGCGGTAGTCGTAGAACGCCCTGAAGCTGGCGAGCGCGGTGACGTGGCTGGCGATGCGCTCGATGCTCGTCGTCGTCGAGAAGTCGCAGCGCAGCAGCTTGACGACGCCCGTGCCGACGCCGCCGTTCGATGCGTCTTGGCCGAGTGCGTCGACGAGGCCGTCGATGCAGGCGGCCCATTCTTCGGCGTCTTGCGGCGGTGTCTGGCGCGGATGTTGGTGGCGCAGAATCTGTTTGCCGGCGTGCCGCACGAAGCGTGCACGCAGCGCAAGGGCGTTCTCGTCGACGTGGATCGCGAACCCTTGCGCGATGGTCAGCCAGACGTGGTCGGGCGAGAGGCGCAGCGGGCGGTGCTGCGCGAAGGCGAGGTGCACGGCGCCGAGCAGCGGGTGCGGGCGACGCGCGGCGCCGTCAACGACGACGAGGGCGTCGTGCGAGACGACGTCGAGGCGGGCGCCGAGCACGTCGCGCG
>JANNAY010000663.1:0-3376 GCA_031384945.1 Deltaproteobacteria bacterium | reverse complement strand
GCGAGGGCGAAGGCGAAGGCCCACAATCGCCCATCGTTGAGATTCTCCATCCCTCCGACGGTGAGCGACGCAGCGCGGGTGTGGCGATTCCGTGGCGGGGCGACGGCGACGATCCGCAGCAAGGCTTGCTCGACGGGGCAGCGCTCGTGTGGACGAGCGACCAGCTCGACGCCCCGTTCGGCACCGGCCCCGGCTTCTTCGACGCGGTGCTGCCCGCCGGCACAAACGTCGTCACGCTCACCGCCACCGACGCGGACGGCAACGTCGGCCGCGCCAGCATCACCGTCATCGTCGAGTGACGCGGCTCGGAGGCGTGCGGATTCGCTCGCACGCCGAGGGACCGCGCGCCGCAGCGAACACGAAGTCCTGGCCCGGAACTGGAAACAAGCCCAGCGGCGTTCCTGCGCGCCCGTAACGCTTTCGCGGCTCGTTCGTCTGCCCGGCAGAGAGCGCGTTGCTCTCGCACGAAGGAGATTCGCATGCAGAACCTGAAGCTCAACGTCGCTGGCATGACCTGCGGCTCTTGCGTTCGGCGGGTGGAGCAAGCGCTCGCTCGCGTCGATGACGTCGTCGTCAAACGCGTCGACCGCAGCGGCGCCGAGCTCGAGATCGCCGATGACGTCGACGTCGCTGACATCGTCGACGCAGTCAAAGCCGCCGGCTACGACGCCAGCGTCGAGGCCGCGCCATGACCCTCTTTCAAATCCTCGTCATGCTGTTCGGTGGGCTGGCCATCGTCAGCATCAACGTCTGGTTCTTTCCCAGGCGCAAGGCGGCAAAGGCCGCGGCCAGCGGCGACGTCGATGTGGTCGTCGACGGCGGCTACAGCCCGGCGGCGATCAAGGCCATCGTCGGCGCGCCGCTGCGCCTCGTGTTCGATCGCCGCGAAGACGCGAGCTGCTCCGAAGAGGTCGTCATCCCGGCCTTTGGCGTCAGGCGCTTTCTCGCGCCCTTCGCGAAGACCGTCGTCGAGCTCCGGCCCGACAAGCCCGGCACGTTCGAGTTCACCTGCGGCATGGGAATGCTGCGCGGCCAGCTCATCGTGGAGGCCGCATGAACCCCACAACCTCATCGCCGACGTCAAAGCAGCTGACGCTCAACGTGAGCGGCATGACGTGCGCATCGTGTCAGACCCACGTGCAGCATGCTCTCGAAGCAGTGCCGACGGTTGAGAGCGCCAACGTCAACCTCATCACCGGTCAGGCGTTTGTGCGTTTCAAGGGCAGCGGCAGCGCCGTTGACGTCGTCAAAGCCGTGCACGACGCCGGCTACGAGGCCAGCGTCCCCGAGAAAGGCCGCAGCGCTGTCGAAGAGCAGACCGCGCAAGACACCGCTCACGCCGCCGAGTTGCACACGTTGAAGTGGAAGGCCGGCGTCAGCCTCGTCGTCGCTGCTGCGGCCATGGCGTTCTCGATGCCGCTGATGGCGGCGGCTGCGCACGGCGCGGGGCACGGCGCAGATCCCTTCATGACCTGGGTGATGTCGTCGGCGGGACCGGCGCTGCAGCGGGCGTTGCCGTGGCTCTTTCGCATCGACACGCAGATCCTCACCGGCTCGCTGCTCGTCGTCACCGCCCTCGTCATGGTCCTGTGCGGCGGCCACTTCTACGTCCGTGCCTGGAAGGCCTTTCGCCACCGCGCTGCGGACATGAACACGCTCATCGCCGTCGGCACGCTCGCGGCGTTCGCTCTCTCGACCGTCGCCACGCTCGCGCCCGGGCTCTTCGTCGACAACGGTGCGCGTCCCGACGTCTACTTTGAGGCCATCGTCTTCATCATCGCCCTCGTGCTGTTGGGCAACCTGCTCGAGGCTCGCGCCAAGAACCAGACCTCGGGCGCCATCCGCAAGCTCGTTGGTCTGCGGGGAAAGACCGCTCACATCGTCAAAGGCGGCGTCGACGTCGAAGTCGGCGTCGACGACGTCGTCGAGGGCGACGTCGTGCGCGTCCGCCCCGGCGAGCACGTCGCCGTCGATGGTGAAGTCGTCGACGGCAGCAGCCTCGTCGACGAGTCGATGCTGACCGGCGAGCCCATGCCTGTCACCAAACGCGCCGGCAGCAGCGTCGTCGGCGGCACGTTGAACGGCTCGGGCTCGTTCACGTTCCGCGCGACCCACGTCGGTGCCGGCAGCGTGCTCTCGCAGATCGTGAAGTTGATGCGCGACGCGCAGGGCTCGCGGGCACCGATGCAGAAGCTCGCCGACAAGGTGAGCAGCGTCTTTGTGCCCGTGGTTCTCTCGTTGAGCATCGCCACCTTCATGGTCTGGGTGCTCGTCGACCCGACGGCCTGGGTGCAAGCGTTCACGGCGGCTGTGTCCGTCGTCGTCATTGCCTGCCCGTGCGCCATGGGTCTGGCGATTCCCACGGCCGTCATGGTCGCCACCGGCCGAGGCGCCGAGCACGGCATTCTCATCAAAGGGGGAGAGCCATTGGAGCGCGCGCGCGCGGTGACCACCGTCGTGCTCGACAAGACCGGCACCATCACCGAGGGCAAGCCGCGCGTCACCGACGTTGAGGCCGCCGCCGGCGTCGACCTCGCCGCCGTGTTGCCGCTCGTCGGCGCGGTCGAAGCTCGCTCTGAGCATCCGCTCTCGCGCGCCATCGTCGACCACGTTGGCGCCAACGTCGTCGGTGGCGTCGTTGTCAGCGACTTCGCGAGCGTCGCCGGCAAGGGCGTCATTGCCAACGCCAACGGCAAGGTCGTCGCCGTCGGCAACCGCGCGCTCTTCACGCAGCAAGGCGTCGACGCAGCACCCCTGCTGGCGACTGCGGATCGCTGGGCCGCAGAGGGCAAGACGCCGATCTTCGTCGCCGTCGACGGCGTCGCCGTCGCCGTGCTCGCCGTCGCCGACCCCATCAAGGCCTCGAGCGTGGCAGCGATCGCGCGCATGAAGAGCATGGGCCTCGATGTCGTGATGCTCACCGGCGACGTGCAGCGCGCCGCTGTCGCCATCGGGCGACAGGTCGGCATCGATCGCGTCGTCGCTGGCGTGCTGCCCGCCGGCAAGGTCGATGAGATCGCCCGCCTGCAGGCCGAAGGACGCGTCGTCGCCATGGTCGGCGACGGCATCAACGACGCACCCGCTCTCGCCAAAGCCGACGTCGGCATCGCCGTCGGATCCGGCGCCGACATCGCCGTCGAAGCCGCCGACATCACGCTCTTGCGCTCGGACCTCTCGGGCGTGACGACGGCGCTCGCGCTGTCACGCCGCGCGATGGCGGTGATGAAGCAGAACCTGTTCTGGGCCTTCGTCTACAACGTCGTCGGCATCCCGGTTGCCGCTGGCGCGCTCTTCCCCATTTTTGGCGTGCTGTTGAGCCCGGTGTTGGCGAGCGCGGCGATGGCGCTGTCGTCGTTCAGCGTTGTGTCGAACAGCC
>JANNAY010000641.1:0-2191 GCA_031384945.1 Deltaproteobacteria bacterium | reverse complement strand
GCGTGCAGGTCGACGACGACGTCAGATCCATCGACGCGCACGCCGCCCGTCAGCAGCAGCTGCGTCGAATCACCCGGCCGACTGCTGCGGATCGATGGGAAGAAGATGTTGGCCGTGCTGTCGCGGGCGGCGCCTGAGCTGGCGCTGCTCCGTTCGCTTGGTGTCGACAGCGCTGTGTTGCCGTCAGCGGTGCGGCTGCTGCAAGCCAGTGAGCGCCTGGAGATCGATGCCGTGCCTCGGAACGAGAGCGTCGACGTCAGCGTCCGCATTCGTCTGGCAAAGCAGTAGAGTGGTTTTCGCATGGCGCGCCTCGGCCCCTACGAACTGATCGATCGCTTCGCTGTCGGGGGCGTCGCCGAAATTTACCGGGCGAAAGACACCCGCAACGGCGAGATCGTCGTCATCAAGCGCATGCGCCCTGATCGGCCGTTCGAGCCCGAGCTGCACGCCGGCTTCTTGCGCGAGATGCAGGTGGCCCTGCAGGCGAAGCACAAGAACCTGATCCGCGGCTACGAGCTCGGCACCCACAGCGGCGTCGACTACGGCGTGATGGAGTACGTCGACGGCCAGGACATGGAGTCTGTGCTCGAGCGTGCCCGCCGGCAGAAGATCCAGATCCCCTACGGCTTCGCGACCTTCATCGTCGGCGAGATCCTCGACGGGCTCGAGTTCGCCCACAAGATCAAAGACCCGCGCGGCGAGCTGCTCGGCCTCGTGCACAGAGACCTCGCGCCGAAGAACATCTTTGTTCGCTACGACGGCGCCATCCGCGTCGGCGACTTCGGCCTGTCGCTCGCCTCGCGCCAAGAGATCGCCGAAGACGTCGTCGGCACCCCTGGCTACCTCTCGCCCGAGCAGGCCAAGGGCGAGCAGCTCGACGCCCGCAGCGACATCTTCGCCGTTGGCTGCATTTTGTATGAGCTCGTCGTCGGACAGCGCGCGTTTGACGTCGCTGGCAAGCGCGACAGCGAGATGCTGCGCATGCACGGGCAGGGCAAGCACCGGCCGCTGACGCGCGAAGTGCCCGAGAAGCTCGGCCTGATCATCGAGACCGCGCTGTCGCGCGATCGCGAAGATCGTTTTCAGAACGCCTTCGAGATGCGCCGCGCGCTGAAGCAGACCGAGCACCCGCCCGACGACGCCCACACGCCGTTGGGCATCGCCACGCTCGTGCGCCGCCTCTTCGACGCCGAGTTCAAGCGCACGCGGCTGCCGGGCAACCCGCTGCCGTTCATGAGCTCCTGATCACCCACCTGTGTTGCCGCTGCCTGTGACGCGGCGGGTTGTTGCCCGGCGACCGCCGTGATCTTCTCACCCCATGCTCGTCGCCGTGACCCTGCTCGCCGTCGTCGCTGCTGCTTCGCCCCTCGAGGGCAGCGGCAGCCGGTCCACCGAGCTGCGCAAGCTCGCGCCTGAGGCCGACAAGCCCCAGACGTTCATTCGCGCGCTCGAGGTCGCGGGCAACTTCACGGTGACGGTGAAAGACACCGACAAAGAGGCCTTTTACGAGGTCACCGCCGAGCAGAACCTGCTGCCGCACATCACCGCGGTGCAGAAAAAAGACGTGATGATCTTGAAGTCCGACGTCGACCTCGTCAGCGCCCGCGGCGTCGTCGTCGTCGTTCACGTGCCGCTGCTCGAGCGCTTGAAGGTGAGCGGCGCTGTGCAGCTCGAGGCGTTGATGCGCGGCTCGACCGTCGAGGTGACGGCGACAGGTGCGTCGCAGCTGACCTTGCGCGGGGCAGCACCGGCAGCGCGCTTCGACATCAAAGGCGCAGGCAAGGTCGACGCCACCGCCCTCGAGGTCAGCGACGTCGTTGTCGTCGTCGGTGGCGCTTGCGACGTCAGCGTCTTTGCCAAAAAAACCGTCAGCGTCGAAGGCGGCGGCGTCGGCGCCGTGCACGTCAAAGGCGGCGGCAAAGTCAAAACCGCAGCGGGCGGCGTCGTCGTCGTCGACCAGCTTCCATGATCGAGAGCATTCCGCCGGCGCTGGTGCCCGTCGTCGTCGCCGTCGTCGCCGCGGTCATCGGCGGCTTGCTGTGGCGCCTGTTCAAGCTGGCCCTCAAGCTGGTGATGCTGGTCGTCGTCGTCGTCATCGTCGGCGGATTGGTGGTGTGGAAGAACCCGTCGTTGGTGGGCATGGCCAGTGATGCGTTGACGGAACAGACGCAGCCGACGACGAAGACGACGC
>JANNAY010000547.1:0-3861 GCA_031384945.1 Deltaproteobacteria bacterium | reverse complement strand
GCGAGGGGTGAGGTCTGCGGTCTTCAACGCACGCGGGCGCGGCGGACGGCCGACAAGATGTCTTCGACGGTGAGCAGGGCGCGGCCAGGCTCGTGCTCGCGCTGGCGCAAGGCGATGGCCTCGCGGGCCTTGGTCCACACGGGGTCGAACGGGCCCGCTTTGTCGACGACGAGATGAAGAATGCCCTCGCCGTTCACGTCGGCGCCGGGCGCGTGCAAGCGCAAGTCCCATGAGTACGTGGTCGCCGACGTCGACGAGTCGGCGTCGCGGACGATGGTGTCGAGGGCTTTGCGAATTTGCAGAATCAACAGCGGCGCCGGCTCTTGCTTCTTCTCAGGCGCGACGACGAGGTCGACGTCGTCTTCTTCGACGGCGTTGGCTTCTTCTTCGGCTTGCTGCGCGAGCCAGTCTTCGGGCGTGATGGGCTCGCCCTTTTTGCCCATCGCGTTCACCGTCACTTGAAAGAGCTCTAAGATCGAGTCACTTCCTTCTTTCTGGATGCGGCCGATCTGCACCATACCGACGGCGAGCAGCGCAAAGGTCCAACGCCCCGGGGTGTCGATCAACAGTGTGTAACGGTCGTCGCTGCCCGGCGTGGGAAAAAACTCGTAGCCCGGCCGCACGCCCCCGAGCAGCGCGAGCGATTTCAAGCGCGTGTCTTTGGGCACCTGAATTTGAATCGCGTGTCCGGCGAAGATCTTCTTCTTGTCGTTGAGGTCGTCGAGGTTGCCGAGCACCGCGCCCTTCTTCACCCCAGGCAAGAGCTCAGGACGGTGCTCGAGCAGGTGCATCAAGAGCTCGAGCGGATAGACGTCGCGGATCGGCTTGCTCTCGAGCTCGGCCAGCACCTTTTTGATCGTCTGCGGTGACGAGAGCTTCGAGAGCCAGAGCGCCATCTGCTGCACGGCCTCGTGACGGTTGGCGCCGTCGAGGGTCAGCTTGTCGAAGAGGCGCACGACGTGGGCGGCCACGCGCGGCACGCCCATCTTCTCGACCTCGGGGGGCGGGGCTTCGGGCTTGAAGTCGTCTTTCAGGCCCTTCTTGCGCAGCTCGGCGAAGCGCTCTTGGTCGTTCTTGACGTTGCCCTTGAGCAGCTTCTCGTAGGCCTCACGCTGTTGCTGGCCGCCGCCGTCGTCGAAGCCGTCGCTGTCGCCGCTGCCCTTCGATCGCTTGATCGAGTCGGCGCCAGTGGCGGCGGAGTCGTGGGCCTCTTCGACCTTCTCGACGACCTCTTCCTGTTCCTGGGCCTCCCACAGCCCTTCCATCGCGGTGTGGCGTCGACGGTGCAGGTCGTCGGCGCTCTCCGCCTCGCCGACGCCGCCGACGCCGCCAGCGCCGCCGGCACCTTCGTCGTGGTCTTCGGCGCCCGGCGCGCCGTGTGCGCCGGCGACGCCCTGCGGACGCGCCACCTTCGGCGCCTTCACCGGCGCCTTTTTCTCCGACTGCTGGACCTTCTTTTTGTCCTTGAGCTTGTCCGAGGCCAACGGCTTCTTCGTCGACGACGTCGGCTGCGTCGTCGGCGTACGAATGAGGGGCTGGTTCTGCCCGCGGTTGGTGACGTTCTTGGTCATGTGCGGGTTGACTCTAGCGCTTGCCGAATCTGCGCGGTTGCGGTGAACCTGCAGCCGATGCGCCTCTTCCTCCTCGTCGTCATTGGCCTTCTTTCGTCGCTCGCCTGCGCGCCGCTGTCGGTGCAGACGGCGCCGGCGTCGTCGCTGAGCGGCATCGCCGATGTCTCGTTTCTGGGCGCCTACGATGGCCGCGTGATGATGGGCGGCGTGCAGACCACCAAGGCGGTCACCACTGTCGGTGCTGCTCCTGTGTACGGTGCAGGTGGTTACGCTGGCACGATTTACTATCCGCAAACCACCATCGTCCGCACCGGCGAGATCGCGCCGAACGACGCGCTGCGCCTGGTCGCTGAGGGCTTCAACGCGTCGGTGAACGGCGGCAGAATCCAAGACCTGTCGGCCACAGCGCCGATCGAGGCTCGCAGCGAGATGGGCATGGACTGGTTTGCCCGCAACAATCCCGCGCTCGCCAACCATCTCGTGAGTGTTGAAGTGAAGACGGCCAATGTTGCCCTCGACGACGCCAGCACCAACTGGCGCCTCGGCCTCGCCGCGGTCACCCTCGGCATCTTGTCGCCGTGCTTGCTCTGCACCACTGCGCCGTGTTTGGCCTACCCCGTCGTCGCCAAGACCAAGGCCCGCGCCGATGCCACTGGCACGCTGCGCGTCTACGACAAGGCCTCGAACACGGTCGTGTACCGCGAGCCGCTCAGCGTCTCCGTCGACGTCGAAGCCCAGGGCTTTCACGATCCCGAAGAGGTCTTTCGCTTGTTGTCGGTCGAGGCTGGCCGTCGCCTCGGCATTCAGGCGGCAGACAAGCTGCGGTCGCTGTTGAAGCCGTCGCCGTCGTCGCCGTCATCGTCGTCGGTCCCGCAATCGATCGACGCGAACCCGACGCCACCCCCTCCCAGGGCGCCGCCGAAGCAGACGCCGTCGTTGGATCGTCCTGCTGGCAACCCTCCTCCTCCGCCGGATTCACCTCGCTGATGGCTTCGCGTCGAATGAAGCCGAAGACCCTGTGCCCGCGGTGCGAGGGGTTCATGCAGCGAAAGACCGCGATCGGTGAGGGCGTCGGCTCGCGCCACTGGGGCGACGTCGATCCCTTTTTGCAGATCGGTGGTGTCGACATTCACCACTACATCTGTCTCTCGTGCGGCAACGTCTCAGCGTATCAAGAGAAGTTTCAGTTCGAGGGGTTCAAAAAGAAGAAGCGCAAGCCGGCCTGAAGTCACCGAAGAAGCGTTTCTTTCTTCTGTCTTTGAAGCGGCGGGGCACGGCGAAACACCCAGGTTGTCTCTTCGTGAAACGCGACGGCGAAGCGGGTGTCGCGCTGCAAGCGATCGATCAAGCGACGTACCGTGCGCGGGTCGGCGGGCCACGGGCTCGCTGCGCTGTCGAGCACGACGACGTCGGCGCGGTCGATGAAGCGCTGCTCGGGCAGCCAGATGTGCTCGCGCAGCGCCACGTGCGGCAAGAAATGGTTCTGCGCGACAACGGCGTCGTCATCGCCGACGAGGGCCAGCGCGCGGCGGTAGCGCTCGACCTCCACCGGCGTCGCGAAGTAGGGCTTGTCGAGCGAGGCGAGCTCGGGCGGCGACGGGCTGGCCGCGAAGCTGGCGACGAGCGATCCGACGACGAAGACGGCTGAAAATGCGTCGAAGCGGGCGGCGCCGATGCGTTCGGCGACGCGGGGGCGCAGGCGGGCAATCACGGTCACAGCGCCGTAGACAACGACGGCGGCGCCCACGAGCCCGTAGTGAAAGCCGAGGCCCCACATCTCGCGTTTGTCGGCGAGAAAGCGTTCGGCGAGGTTGGGCAACGCAAGCACCAGCGCTTCGGCCGAGAAGAAGCCGGTGAAGCCCGTGGCGGCGCCTGTCACCCCCAACGTCGTCAGTTTCACATCTGGCGAAATGAGAGAAGCGAGGGTCTGGCCGGGGTGCACGACGACGCGCACGACGAGTCCAAAGACGCCGCCGTCGCCGAAGCGGGCGTCGTGGATCATGCCGTGGCTGCCCGGCTCGAGCAGCGCCGGCTGGATGACGCCGACGACGATGGCAAAGGCGGCGGCGAAGCAGACGACGACGATGACGCCGACCGCGCGCCAGCCCGGGCGAAAGCCTGCGAGCAAGGCGCCGAAGCCGACGACGTAGAGCAGCGCGCTCTCTTTGGTGCCCCCGAGTATCACCAGCGTCACGGTCAGCAGCGCCACGCTCTTCGTGGTCGGCGGTCTCACTTCCACGATCCACAAAGCGAGAAACAAGAGCAGCGGCACCGGGGCAATCTCATGGAC
>JANNAY010000540.1:0-1809 GCA_031384945.1 Deltaproteobacteria bacterium | reverse complement strand
AGCGCGAGCATCCCGCTGCTCATCTCGACCTCTTGCGGCACCGCGTGACGACGACGACCCGACTTGATCGTCTCTGGCGGCGGCGGCGGCGGAGGCGGTTCCGGCGGAGGCGGCGGCGGCAACTTGACCACCGCCATCTCGACGACGACGGGGGCAGGCTTCTCGTCGAGCGGCTTCACGGTCGAGAAGAGCGCACACACGCCGAGCGCGAACGGCATGACACCCAGCGCGCAGGCGAGGCCAAACAAGTGCAGCATCGTCGACGACAGGCCGAACGAGAGCCAGAAGCCCGAGGCCACGACCTTCTGCGTCGCGTCGTAGGGCATCACCCACGGCGTCGAGAGATCGACGTACGACGACGGCGTCAGCTGCATCGTGCGGCCCAAGAGGGCAGCGCGGGCGTGTTCGTCGTCGTCGGCTTCATTTCTTCTCGTCAGCACGGGTGCCCTGGGGCTTCGGTTTGAACGGACGATGCACGTCGCCGACAGCGGGCGCAGCAGCCCCGGTCACAGTCGTCACCGTCAGCCCCGTCAGGCCCTGGGTCTCGAGGGCCTTCAGCGACGTCAGCGCCTGCTCGAGCTTCGACGCGTTCTCTTTCTCGTGCTCGATCGACGTCGCCAGCCCGCGCACCAGCGGCAAGAGCGAGGCCTCGATCAAGATGGTCTGCAGGCGCACGAGGTCAGCGATGCCCTGCGGCGGCGGGTTCTGCACGGTGACGGCCATCTGCGCGTTCTCGAGCGCGGCGACCACGCTCTCGACCGACGACAGCAGCTTCGGATCCGTCGACGGCGCCCGCTTCGCCGCCTCTTGCCGCAGCTGCGCGAGCTCGGCCTGAATCGACGACAGCGCCGCCGCGAACGACGCCAGCGGCGCAGACACAGACGACGCCATCGACGACGAAGCCGCAGAAGAAGCAGCCGACGAAGACGCAGAAGAAGCCGCGGCGGCGGCGTCGATGGAGCCGGCGATGCCTTCGATGCGCTGGGTGAGCGTGGCCAGCGTCGCCGCGACTTTGCTGGCGGGGTCGTTGCTGTCGCCCTGCAATTGCAAACGCTCAAAGTTCTTTTTGATGTCCAACCAACGGGTCTTCTGATCGACCGAAACACGATTGCGCAGCTCGGCCAGCTTGAGCAAGTTGGCTTCGGCGCCGGTGGTCAGCGTCTGCGACTCGCCGCGGTAGTGATCGTCGATCAAACGCTCGAGCTCGTCGTCGTTCATGACCGGCACGACCGCCTGCGCCAGCTTGGCCATGTTGCGGTAGCTGCCCTGCAGCTTGAAGGGCGGCTCGGTGCGAAAGCGGTCGTCGGTGGCGGCGCTGCTGATGTAGGTCGAATTCACCTTCATCAAGACAGACTGCACCTTCAAAAGTTTTTGAAACACCCGGGTCAGCTCGTCGATCTCGGCGCCCGAGTAGCCGTGCTTCAGGTCGGTGGTGGCGACGGGCTCGCCCTTCGCGAGCCGCACCAGCAAATGAACATCGGTGGGATCGCGGGCTGCCAGCGGCTGCGTCGTCGGATTCGCCGTCAGCGCGTTCTCGACGTACGACAGCGCAAAGACGTCTTCTTTGCCGCCGCTGATGTCGCCGAGGTTGTAGGTGTCGGCGCGGTTGGCGAGCATGTCGGGGATGCGAAACTTTTCGCCGGCCTCGGTGTAGGGATTTCCAGCCATGCACACGACGAATCTTTTACCGCGAAGATCGTAGGTGCGTGACTTTCCTCGCCATACACCCTCGACGCGGCGGGTGCCGTCGCACAGCGAGATGAACTTCTGCAGCAGCTCGGGCGAGGTGTGCTGGATGTCGTCGATGAG
>JANNAY010000533.1:0-3742 GCA_031384945.1 Deltaproteobacteria bacterium | reverse complement strand
CGAAAACGCCCGCGCCGCCCTCTGCCGCGAGCTCGCCGCAGAAGACTGCAGCGGCGTCGTCGTCGTCTGGCCGACGATCGCTGTTCCGAACGTCGTCGACGACGGCGGCCTCACAGCCGCCGTCGACGCCCGCCCGGATGTGCGAGCGGCGCTTCGTCGTGCAGAGGCAGCGCGCGCGCAGCGGGACGCCGCGGGTTGGGAGCGCCTGCCCGCCCCGACCCTCGCGGTGCTCGCGCAACAGCAGCGCTCCGAGCTCGCCATCCCGGGCGACTCCGTCGTCGACGACGGCGCGCTGCTCGGCGTGCGCGTCAGCGTTCCGCTGCCCGTCTGGAGCCTGGGGCGGGGCGCGGTTGCGCAGGCGGAGGCACAGCAGGCCCGGCTCGAAGCCGAGCGCGATGACATCAAGTTGCGGGCGTTGCACGAGACCCGCGCGGCGCTGCAGGCATGGCGACAGAGCACCGAGGCGCGAAAGACGTGGGCCGACGTCGAGCCGCGTCTTGCAGAGTCGCTGCGGTGGTTGACCGACGGCTATGCCGCCGGCGCGCTTGACCTCGCTGCGCTGCTCGCTGGTCGCGACCGCATCGCCCGCGCCCGCCTCGAGTCGATCGGCGCGCGGCGCGCCGAAGTCGTCGCCGCCGCCGACGTCCTCTTTGCCCTCGGCCATGCGCCGGACGGGGCCACACCGTGAGCAACACCATGAAGCCCCTCGCCTTCGCCGTTGTCGTTGTCTCGGCGTTCACGACGCTGTGGTCGTCGCCGGCGTCGGCCCACGGCGGCGAAGACCACGGCGCGCCGCCGCCTCCGCCGGTCGCCAACGACTCTGGCGTGCGCACGGCGTCGGCAGTGACGTCGTCGGTGGAGCTGGTGGCCCGCTGGCCCGCGCAGACGGCCGGCGCGCCGCTGTTGCTGCGCGTCTTGCTCTCCGACTTCGCGAGCAACGCGCCCATCGAAGGCGCCGACGTCACCCTCGACGTCACGCAGCCCAACGGCGCGCCGCTGTCGTCTTCGTCGATGAAGGCGACGCCGAGCCCCGGCATCTACGAAGTCAGCCTGACCCCATCGCTCGACGGCGTGCACGCCGCCTCGATCACCGTCGTCGCCGGCGAGCTCGTCGACGTCGTCGCGCTGCAGGCGTTGCCGTTGGGTCCGCCGACGACGCCGGCGGAGGCGCCGCATGAGCACACAGCGCTGTCGGTGCCGCTCGTCTTGGGCGTGTTGTTGACCGCTCTCGGCGCTGCGGCGCTTCTGGTCTTCTTTGTCTTGCGGCGCCGACGTCTCGCGACCGCCGCCCTCTCGACGACGGCGCTGTTGATCGCCGCGCTCGCCAGCTTCGACGTGCACGCCCACGGCGGCGAAGACCACGGCGCGCCCGCACCCGCGGCGACGTCGACCTCGGCGTCGACGCCGGCGTCGACCAGCGTCGTCGTCTTGCTGAAAGAGTCGCAGTTCCTGCTGGGCATCCGCACGGCCACGGTCGAGCTGTCGCCGGTGAAAGACCGCCTCGAGGTGCCCGGCGTCGTCACCGCGCCGCCCGAGCGACACGCCGCCGTCTTTGCGCCGCAGCAGGGCCGCGTGATCATCGGCGACGGCGGCAAGAGCGTGCCGCTGCTCGGCTCGGTGGTGAAGAAGGGCCAGACCCTCGCCATCCTCGAAGCGGCGTTGAGCGTCGGCGAGCGCGCCTCGTTCTCGGTCGAGGCCGCGCAGTCGGAGTCAGAGGTGACCGCGGCCCGCTCTCGTCTCGCCGCCGCGCAGAAGAACCTCGCGCGCGTCACCGGGCTCGAGGGCGTGGTGTCGCAGCGCGACCGCGACGCCGCCGCCGTCGAGGTCGAACAGGCACAGGCATCGCTGACGGCCGCCGAAGGAAAGCGCAGCGCCTATGGCGCGTCGTCACAGGCGACGCGCATCGTCTTGCAGTCGCCCATCAGCGGCATCCTCGCCGACGTCGACGTCTCGCCTGGCGAGATCGTCGAGCCCGGGCGTCGGGCGTTTCTCATCGTCGACCCCGCCGAGCTGTGGGTCGAAGCAAAGGTCTACGAGGCGGATCTCGCGCGCATGACGCCGGGCGCCAGCGCCAACATCGACGTCGACGCCTGGCCGGGCCAGACGTTTCCTGGCGCGCTGCTCGCGCTCGGCGAAGTCGTCGACCCCGACACCCGCACCGTCAAAGCCATCTTTCGCGTCGACAACCCGGCGTCGGCCACGGGCATCGGTCGTCCGCTGAAGCTCGGCATGTTCGCGCACGTGCAGATCGGCGCGGGCGCCGCCACCGACGTGCTCGTCGTCCCCGAGAGCGCCGTCCTCGACGTCGACGGCCGCGACGTCGTCTTCGTGCACATCGCTCCCGAGCTGTTCGAGCGCAAAGAGGTCGCCCTCGGCCGCCGTGACGGCAGCCGCGTCGAAGTGCGCGCCGGCGTTCTCAAGGCCGGCGACCGCGTCGTGACGTCGGGCTTGCTGACGTTGAAGAACGCGCCGCCAGCGCCGGCAACGGCACCGACAGCGACGACGAAGACGACGACGAAGACGCCGACGACGACGCCGACGACGACGACGAAGGCGGAGAAGTAGCCGTGCTCAACCGCGTCATCCGCTTCTCGCTCGAGAACCGCTTCTTCGTCGTCGTCTGCGCGGTCCTCTTCTGCGTCTACGGCGCGCTGACGGTGTCGAACCTTCCTGTCGACGTCTTTCCCGACCTGAACCGGCCGACGGTCACGGTGATGACCGAAGCGGGCGGGCTCTCGCCCGAAGAAGTCGAGACGCTCGTCACCGGCCCCGTCGAGCGCGCCATGAACGGCGCCCCCGGCGTCGAACGCGTGCGCTCGACCTCGGGCATCGGCCTGTCGATCGTCTACGTCGAGTTCAGCTGGCAGTCAGAGATCTTTCGCGCGCGGCAGCTGGTCTCTGAGCGGTTGACGACGCTGAAGGACGCGCTGCCAAAGAACGTGACCCCAGTGATGGGCCCGGTCACGTCGATCATGGGCGAGGTGATGCTGATTGGCGTCGTCAGCAAAGACGGCAGCACCCCTCCCCTCGAGCTGCGTTCGTTGGCCGATTGGGTGCTGCGTCCGCGGCTGCTGACGATCCCCGGCGTCGCCCAGGTCATCCCCATCGGGGCCGGCGTGAAGCAGGTGCAGGTGCTCGTCGACCCCGACCGCCTCTTCGCCTTCAACCTCACGCTCGAAGAGGTGCAAAAGGCCGCGGGGCTCGCGCAGACCAACACCACCGGCGGCTTCATCGAGAAGCAGGCGCAAGAATATCTGGTGCGCAACGTCTCGCGGACGACGTCGATCGACGAGATCGCCGACACGCCGGTGGCCTTTCGCGCCGGCGTGCCCATCCGCTTGCGGCAGGTCGCCGAGGTGAAGATCGGACCCTCGATCAAGCGCGGCGACGCTGGCGTGAATGGCAAGCCCGCCGTCATCCTCTCGGTGCAGAAGCAGCCGGGGGCGTCGACGACGGAGCTGACGAGGGTCATCGACACCTCGCTCGCGGGGCTCAAGGCGTCGCTGCCCAAAGATGTCGAGCTGGTGCCGCTGTTTCGCCAGGCGACGTTCATCGACACCGCCATCGAAAACGTCGTCGGCGCCCTCAGAGACGGCGCCATCCTCGTCGTCATCGTCCTCGTGCTGTTTCTCTTGAACCTGCGCACCACAGTGATCACGCTGACGGCGATCCCGTTGTCGCTGCTGGTGTCGGCCCTCGTCTTCAAATTCTTCGGCCTGTCGATCAACACGATGACCCTCGG
>JANNAY010000523.1:0-1760 GCA_031384945.1 Deltaproteobacteria bacterium | reverse complement strand
GTCCTCGGCGCCAGCGCCGGGTCGCCGACGGGCTTCTCGATCTCGCAAGAGTGCGGTGGGCCGCCGTGCAAGGCCGTGCCGACGTCGCAGCTGCAGCCCTACATCGGACTGTCCGTCGGCTACGACATCCTGCAGTCGGTGGGCGTGCAGCTGTCGTTCGGCACCGGCTTCGTCGCCAACGCCGCCGTCTACAACCAGAACCTCGAGAACCCCCGCGACTACGGCCTGACCAACATCGACCTCGCCGTCGTCGGCAGCTTCTACGTGCTTGAGCGCCTCGCCATCATGGGCAAGGTCTTCGGCGGCGCCACCTTCATCTCGCCCGAGCCCGCCCCCGGCGAGCCCACCATCGGCGGCAACGGCGGCGTCGGCTTCGGCGTCCGCTACGCCACCCTGCTGCCCGACGTCTTCGTCGGCATCGATGGCAACGTCATCATCGCTTTCATCCCCGACTCGTCGGGCGCCGCGCCGGTCATCATCCCGGGCTTCTCGTTCGCGCCCGTGATCAAGTACGTCTTCTGAATGAATCGCTCTGACTACCGTGTCATTTATGGTGATACGGATCAGATGGGCGTGGTCTACTACGCCAACTACTTGAACCTCTTCGAACGCGGGCGCTGTGAATACATGCGCGAGCGCGCCTTCGACTACGGCGCCTTCGAGGCCGCCGGCCACTTCTTTCCTGTCGTCGAGGCGAACGCCAAATACCGGGCCCCCGCTAAGTTCGACGATTTGTTGACGATTGAAACCGACATTGTCACGGCGTCTCGCATTACAGTCGACTTCAACTATCGCATCAAGCGCGGCACCGCGGAGCTGACCGAGGGCTTCACGCGACACGCGTGCCTGGCGAAAGACACGGGGCGCCCGGTGCGGTTGCCCCTTTCGCTGAAGCCGCTGTTGCCAGAGGCTCTGCATACGTTTCTCGCCGCCTGAGAGTGGAGATCACCATGACGTCGACCAAAGTCACCCTCGATCGCAACCTTGCCCTCGAGGTTGTGCGCGTCACCGAAGCAGCTGCCCTCGCCTGCGCGCGCTTGATGGGACGCGGCGATCGCCACGCTGCTGACGAAGCCGCGGTCGTCGCCATGCGCCGCGCCTTTGATGGGCTGGCGATCCGCGGCACCGTCGTCATCGGCGAGGGCGAGCGCGACGAAGCGCCGATGCTCTACATCGGCGAGAAGGTCGGCGGCGGCAACGACGACGACCCCGAAGTCGACATCGCCGTCGACCCCCTCGAAGGCACCAACCTCTGCGCGCTCGGCTTGCCCAACGCCATCGCCGTCGTCGCCATCGCCGACAAGGGCAACCTGCTGCACGCCCCCGATTGCTACATGGACAAGATCGCCGTTGGTCCCGACGCCAAGGGCGTCATCGACCTCGACAAGTCGCCCACCGAGAACCTCAAGGCCATCGCTGCGTCGAAGGGCGTCTACGTCGAGGATTTGACGGCGGTCGTGCTCGATCGCGAGCGACACCAGAAGCTGATCGCCGAGGTGCGCAAGGCCGGCGCCCGCGTGAAATTGATCTCCGACGGCGACGTCAGCGCCGCCATCGCCGCCTGCATCCCTGAGACGGGCGTCGACGTGCTCTTCGGCTCAGGCGGCGCCCCTGAGGGCGTGCTCGCGGCGGCGGCGCTGCGCTCGACCGGCGGCGACTTTCAGGGTCGCTTGATCTTCAAGAACGACGGCGAGCGCGACCGCGCCCGAAAGATGGGCGTCGTCGACCTCGACAAGAAGTACGCGGGCACCGAGCTCGCC
>JANNAY010000444.1:0-5369 GCA_031384945.1 Deltaproteobacteria bacterium | reverse complement strand
GCCGGTGAGGTCGCCGGCGGCGGCTTTGGCCTCTTTGACGTCGCAGGCGAGCTTGCCGCCGACGCCGCAGTAGTTCTGCGTGAGCGACGAGATGTAGCCGACGCGGCCCGTGAGGCGCAGCGGCAGGTCGGCGACGCGCAGGGTGTCGACGACGATGTTGTGGTCTTGCACCAGGTTGGTCGAGATGAAGAGCTGCAGCGTGACCGCGGTGCGGTACGGCAGCGTGACGCCGTCGTTGTAGTAGCCGGCGACGATGACGCCGAGGCCGAGGCCGTTGTCGGCGATGCAGTTGACGGCGGGGATGCCCGAAAACGAGAAGCCAGGCTCGGGCGCCTTTTTCGCCGGCGCCGCCGTCGTCGTCGGTGGCGTCTCGGTGTCGCCGATGGTCTTCGAGGCGGCGTCGACGGCGGTGGCGGCGGTGTCGTCGACGGCGGGCGGCGGCTTGTCGATGGCGGTCGCCGCCGCATCATTCGTCGTCGACGTTGCGTCTGACGTCGCGGTGGCGCTGTCGTCAGCGGCCGAGGCGCGGTCGTCGGCGGCGGGGGCTGTGTCGGTGGTCGCCGGCGCCGTGTCGGTGGTCTTTGGCTTCGTGTCGTCGACGACGGGGTCGTCGGCGGCGCGGGCGCTGGCTGCGGCGAAGATGGCGCAGAAGAGGGCGAAGACGGCAGAGTGGCGCATCGGCGCACTCTGTCCCGGCGTCGTCGTCGCCCACAACTGCGCGGGCCGGTGGCCGTCGTGTGGGGGCGCGTTCGCGGCGCGTTGTGGGCGGGCCGCGTGGCTTTGTTGAACCCGGACGGGCGCTGCCACTAGGCTGCGACGGTCGGCGCTTCGTCGACGTCGCAGAGGCAGGACCATGGCCCAGCAGTACAAGCGACGGTTGATCCCGATCGTCGATCAAGCGTTTCAGTTCAAATACACGGGCATCATCTTGCTCGTCGCCGCGGTGACGTCGACGGTGCTCGGGTTCTTCTTGTTGAAGGCCTACCGCGAGATGAACGAGGTCATTCAGCTGGCCGGCATGGCGCCCGAGATCGGCGAGAAGCTCGACGCCGACGACACCAAGCGCGTCTTCACCATCACCGTCGCCTGCTTGATCGGCGAGGTCGTCTTGCTCGGCGTGCTCGGCCTGCTGATCACCCACCGCGTGGCCGGTCCGATCTTTGTCATCACGCGCCACTTCAACACCATGATCGAGGGCCGCCACCCGTTCTTGCGCCCGCTGCGCCAGGGCGATGAGTTCGCGCCGATGTTCGTGGCCTTCCAAAAGCTCGTCGACGGCAACAAAGCGAAAGACGCCGCCGAGGTCGAGAAGCTCAAACCCATCGTCGCCGCTGCCCGCGCCAAAGGCCTCGCCGACGCCGACGTCGCTGTCTTGCAAAAGCTGATCGAAGAGCGCGAAGCGCGCCTCGCTCCGCCGCCCCCGCGTCCCGCCGAGAGCGCGCCCGCTTGATCGGTTGTGGCTTGATCGGCTGTGATCGGCTTTGAGCTCGTTCGCTGACTTCGCCCTGCTCGCCGCCATCCCCAGCTATGGGGGCGCCGAGATCTTGCGCGCGCAGCGCATCCTGCCCTCGGGCGCCGGCCCCCGCGTGCACCTCGCATTGTTCGGACGCAAAAACGACGTCGCCCGCCGCGTCGTCGACGTCGCCGCTGCCGCCGCCAACGTCGAACACCCGTCGCTGGCCCGCATCTTCGAGGTCGGCCGCTACGACGGCATCGTCTACGGCGTCGCCGACCCCGCCGAGGGCGTCGACGTCGCCTCGCTGCTGTTCGCCGAGAAGCAGCGCAAGAAGACGCCGCCGCCCGAGCTCGCCCTCGGCATCGCCGTCGCCGTCGCCCGCGTCGTCGTCGCCTTGCACGAGAGCGGCGACACCTGGGCCGCGGCGCCCGCGGGACCGGGCGGCGCCAGCGCTGGCCTGACGTCGATCTTTCCTGCTGGGCTCTCGCCCGATTTGTTGTTTCTCGAGCCGGGCGGCGAGGTGCGCCTGCGCAGCCTCGCCGCCGCCGCGGTCGACCCGCGGGCGCCGTCGTTCTTTCGCGCGCCCGATGCGGCGCCGACGCAGGCGAGCGATGTCTATTCGTTGGGCCGCTTGTTGATGGCGCTGCTCTCGGCCGATCCGACGGGGCAAGAGGCGCCGCGGCTGCCGGCGTCGTCGCCGGTGATTCGCCTCCTGCCGCGCATGTTGACGGCCGAAGCCGGCGACCGCTTCGACCTTCACGACGTCGTCGACCGGCTCGAGCAGGCGCTGGCGCCCTACGGGCTCACGCCCGCGCAGGCGGTGCGCGAGGCCCTCGCCGGCCCCTATCGCGCCATGGTCGTCGACGCTGCTTCTGGCTTCGTGCCGGCGCCGCGGGTGATCGACGAGACGCGGGCGCGCCTGCCCTTCGTCTACAGCAGCGTGCAGCGCCTCTTTCCGCATGCCACCGCGCCGGTCGCGGCGCCGGCGACGGCTGCGCTGCCACCGCAGGCGTCAGACGACGACGTGGGCGTGTTCACCGACGCCCGCCCCGCCGTGCGTGGCAACCGCGCCAAGACCGCGGCGACGATGTTGATCGACGACCTGCACAAGCTCGCGCTCGCGGCCGGCACCGCGCCCGTCGGCGCCGTGAAGAAGGTCACGTCGCCGACGATGCTCATCCCGAGCGCCGACGTGCTCAAGAAGATGCTGCCGCCCGCACCCCAGAGCGGCGGCGTCCCCGAAGACGACGACGACGGCTTCACCTCGGGTCCCCGCGCGGACAAGACCGCGATGATCGATCCGTCGACGTTTGTGCCGTTTGCGCCGCCGCCGCCGGGCACGGGCACGGCGCGTCCGTCGTCGCCGCCAGCGTTGGCTCCGGCGTCGTCGCCAGCGCGAGCGCCGCCGCCGTCGCCGTCTGAGTTGTCGGGTCCGGTGCGTCGTCCGCCTACCACCAGCGGTCCGGTGTTCGCGTCGTCGGCGGCGACGCTCGAGGGCAGCGGTCCGGTGCGCACCACCGACAACCCCACGACGCCGGCACGTCGCACGCCGCCACCGCCGCCGAGCCTGCCGTCGAACCTGGCGCCGCCGACGTTGCCGCCCGAGCTGCAGGGCGACAGCGACATCGACATGTCCGAAGAGGCCGAGCCCACGATGATCGCGCCGACGGCGACGCCTTCGTTGGCGCCGCCGCCCGACACCGCGAAGCAAGCTGCGCGCAGCGGCACCGAGCTCGCCAACGCGTCGACGCGGCTGCCCTCGGCGCGCACGGGGCGCGGCGCCGCGCCACCGCCGCTGCTGTCCGCCGACGCCAGCGACGACGGCGACGACGGCCACACCGCCATCGGCTCCAACGTCCCTGACTTGTCGAACCCGAGCGCGCCGCCGCGGATGGGCGGCAAGAGCGACGTGTTCTCGTCGAGCGGCGCGCACTCGGGCGGTTCTCAGGGCGACCCCGTCGACCTCGACGACGGCGGCGCCTTTCAGATGGTCGGCGACGCCGGCCGCACCTTCGGCGAAGACGACAACCCGTTCGCGCAGTCGACGCGCATGATCCCGGCGCAGGCGCTGCAGGCGGCGCGCTCGCAGAGCGACGAGTCTTCGCCGTTCGCCAACTCTGACGACGAGCCCGACGGCGACGGCTCGACCGAGATGTTCACCGCGCAGCGCATGCAGCAGATCATGGACTCGAAGCCGGCGCCAAAGACGGAGGTGTCCGACGCGCCGCCGACGTCGATCGAGCCGGTGACGAAGCTGCAGCAGCCGAAGAAGCCGACCGCGCCGGTGGATGCGTCGATGACGGGGAAGAACGAGCCCGCGCCGGCAGCGACGCGGACCGATGTCGGCTCATCACCGGTCGCCGGCCACGTGTTGATCGTCGAGGCACCCGAGGGCGCCACGGTGCTCATCAACGGACAAGCCGTCGGCACCGGCAGGGTCGTCGTCGACGTCGACGCCAACGCCAGAGCCGTCGTCAAAGTCACGGCTCCTGGTTTCACTCCCTGGTCGAGCGTCGTGCAGGTGCAAGGACGCCCACGCGTTCGCGTGCGTCCGGCCCTGACCGCGAAGAAAGGCTGACCCATGCGCGGAAAGACCGAGCTGCGGCGCAACCTCAACGTGTGTCCGTGGCAGCACCACCCCACGCACAACCGCAACAAGCAGCTGCAGTGCAACGGCGATCTGCCGCTGTCGTATGGCTACTGCTCGCAAGACCTCGGCTGTCCCTCGTGCGCGGGCACGCTCTACAAGCCGAACATCTTGCTCGAACAGGGGCGGCCGTTTCTCTTCGTCGAGTGTCCGAACTGCGACCCTGAGGCGTTTCGCAAACGGGTCGAGCGCTTGAAAGACAAGCTGCCGAAGGGCAGCGGTCCGACGACGACGCCGGTGTCGGAGCAGAAGGCGAAAGAAGAATTCGAGCAGCGGCGCAACGAGGCCATGCTGCGCAAGCAAGAGCGCCTGAAGCGGCTTAAGTAACGTCTCGCATGCGCCGCGCGAGAAAGAGCACCGTCTCTGCCTCGACGAAGCTCATCGACAAGCTGCCCAAGCGCACCGTCTGGCCGGGCTCGAGCAACACGCCCGTCGACGCGCGGCCGGGGGCGGCGACGTCGTCGACGAAGCTGCCGTTTCTGGAGCCTGCGTCGAGCAAGTAGCAGCCGTCGGCGGCGAGGCGGCAAAACGCGTGCAGCTTCGAGACGGTGTCGTCGACGAGGGTGACGTCGTTGCCAGCGAGGCGGCCGATGCAAACGAAGTTGCGCGTGCGTCCATCGGGGCGCGTGAGGCTGCGCGCCGCCTGCCAGATCGGAAGCGCGCGCAGCGTGAGCTCGCCGGTGATCTCGCCCTCGTCGGCGCCGACCATGCGGGTGCGCGAGCGGGTCTGCGGCCCCAGGGCCGGGTTGTTGGTGTGGCGCAGAAAGAAGAACGACGCGAACTGCTGCCGCAGCCGCTCGACGTCGTGGTCGCAGGCGCGGCCCAGCTCGTTGAGGTCGTATCCCGTCGATCGCGTGTCGGGTTCTGCGCTCAGTGGCATCTCTTCGCCTCCGCCTCTGCCCTCGGCCCTACGGTAGCCAAGCAGATCGCCGATCCGAAGACGTCGGCGTTGGCTTGTCTCGATCGACCTCAGGGTGAGCGCGCGCAGCGAAAGCCGAAGTGGTGAAACACCGGCTGGTTGAACGGGGTGTGGGGACGGCGGTGAAACGTCGTCATCTGCTGCGCCGGCCAGTACCAGCTGCCACCGCGCACCACGCGCTCTTCGTGTCCCGCGCAGGGGGCTTTGCCGCCGCACGGGCCTTTGGGGTCGACGCCGGCGCAGGCCGCGCCGCAGGCGGCCCACGACGGCGAGAACCAGTCGGCGACCCACTCCCAGCTGTTGCCGGCCATGTCGTACAGCCCGTATTGCGTGGGCGGACGCGAGCC
>JANNAY010000389.1:0-3150 GCA_031384945.1 Deltaproteobacteria bacterium | reverse complement strand
GCCCAAAAAATAAATGCTGTTGAACGCAGGCTGAATTCGGCTGCAGTCCGCCTGGTCTTGCCGGTCGGCGGACATGAGCCTGTACCCGTCGACGTGCGCGTGGTCTCAGCGACGCACCGGGCGCTGCGCAAAGAGGTCGAGGCCGGTCGCTTTCGTGCCGACTTGATGTACCGCCTGCGGGTCATCCCGCTGTTCTTGCCTTCGCTGCGCGAGCGATCAGCGGATGTACCGCTGCTCGCGCGGCGGTTCGTCGACGAGATCAACCAGCGCAGCCGCCGTCAGATCGTGACCATCGCGCCGGCGGCTCTCGCAGCGCTGCAGCGTTGGCCGTGGCCTGGGAACGTGCGCGAGCTGCGAAACGCGTTGGAGTACGCCGCGGCCATGGGCGACGGCCCCGTGCTGATGCTGTCTGAGCTGCCGCCAGAGATCCTCGACGAGGTGGAGGCCGACACAGCAGCCGCCGCGCCGCAGCCGCATGGCCACCGCGCCGACCGCGGCCGGATCGAGCAAGCGCTCAGCGACGCCGACGGCCACCGCGAGGCTGCTGCGGCAGCCCTGGGAATTTCGCGCATCACGCTGTGGCGCTGGATGAAAGACGCGGGCCTGGCAGCGCCACGAACGCGTTCACCCGCAGCGCTCAACGCAACGACGTCCAGCCGCCGCCGTTCACGACGTCGGTGAAGCCGTGTTGCAGCAACAATGAGCGCGCCTGCCCCGCGCGACCGCCCGAGCGGCACACGATGACGATGGGCTTTGTCTTGTCGCCCCCGACGAGCTTCACGATCTCGCCGACGCGTTGCGCCAGCTCGGGAAGCGGGATCAACGTCGAATCCTCGAGGTGGCCGTCGGCCCATTCGTCGTGGCCGCGAACATCGATGATCGTGGCGCCCTTCTCGCGCGCGGCTTTCGCGCTCGAAGAGGCAGAGCCAGTCAAGCAGCCGAGGGCATTGGAGAACAAAGACATCGCAACTCCTGTTTGTTGGGTGGTGGCACGGGCGGGGGCGCGCGTCACGACGTCATCGGTGAGGCTTCTTGGCGAAGCTCACCATCGCGGCCGCACTTGAGGTTGGCGGGCACCGTCTCGTTGATGCGTTGGGGCGGCTGCAGCCGAAGCGCAGCCATCGTCGCCACGAACTGCTCTTCGGTTTGGCCTGCGCCGATGCGCGGATTCCAACGCTTCTCTTCGCCGACGCTCGTGACGGTGCGCCCGCGATAGTCGTGCGCCGGATAGAGCAGCGTGTCGTCGGGCAACGAAAAGATCTTCTCGTGGATCGAGCGGTAGAGCCGGCGCGCGTCGCCCTGCTGAAAGTCAGTTCGACCACAGCCACGAACCAGCACGGCGTCGCCTGTGAACGCCATCGTTCTGGCGCCGTCGCGCACGACGTAGGTGACGCAGCCGTCGGTGTGGCCGGGCGTCTGCCGCACCTCGGCGACGAAGCGCCCGAACCCGATCGTCGCGCCGTCGTCGACGGCGATGTCGGCGCAGGGGGCGCCGCCGGCCCGGCAGACGACGGTCTTTGCACCGAAACGTGCGCGCAACAGATCAGCGCCAGTCACGTGGTCGGCGTGCACGTGGGTCTCGAGCACATGCGTGAGCGTCAAGCCGAGCTCGACGATGAGCTCGACGTCACGATCGACGGTCTCGCGGACAGGGTCGATGAGGATCGCCTCGCGGCTCACGTCGTCTGCCAACAGGTAGCTGTACGTCGACGTCTCGCGCTCGAAGAGCTGGCGGAACAACATGGCAACCTCTGCATCGGTGAGTCCATGTGGCGTGCCAGACCGCCGACCGCATGGGACTGTCATCCGGGGCGCGGTGTTTCATCTTGACGAAACACAGCTGCGGCAGCTGAAACAGCGAATGAAACAGCCGCGTTCGCCAACCGCCATGGGTCGCCGCTGCGGACTGCTGATGGCTGGCACAGGCCGTGGTTCTCTCGGCTGCACGCAGGAGCGGTGAATGGACGGTTTGTGGCTGGCAGCTCTCCTCTCGCTGTCGATCGGCGCTTCGCTCGGGCTGCTCGGCGGCGGCGGGTCGATCCTGACGATGCCCATCCTCATCTACGTCCTCGGCGTCGAAGAGAAGAGCGCCATCGCCACCTCTCTCGTCGTGGTGGGTGTGACCAGCGCCGTCGCCGCGCTGCAACACGCGCGCGCTGGCAACGTCGTCTGGCGCGTCGCCGTCGTCTTCGCCGGTGCTGGCGTCGTCGGCGCCTTCGTCGGCGCGCGATCGAGCGCGTTCGTGCCTGTCAGAGCGCTCTTGCTGCTCTTCGCGCTGTTGATGCTGGCGACCGCCGCCGCGATGTGGCGCGGCCGACGGCAGACGACGACGGCGCCGGCCCCATCGTCGCTGCCGAAGATCCTCGCCCTCGGCGTCGTCACCGGCCTCGTCACCGGCCTCGTCGGCGCCGGCGGCGGCTTTCTCGTCGTGCCCGCGCTGGTGCTGCTGGCGCAGCTGAACGTGCGTCAGGCCGTCGGCTCGTCTCTGCTCGTCATCGCGCTGAACGCGTTGGCCGGCTTCGTCGGCCACATCGGCCACGTCTCGATCGATGGGCGCCTGACCGTCGTCGTCACCGGCGCGGCCGTTGCCGGCAGCTTCATCGGCGCCGCGGCGGGCAAGCGGGTGAATCCAGAGAAGCTGCGCAAAGTCTTCGCCGTCTTCGTTGTCGCCATGGCCATCTTCATGATCGCCAAGCAGCTGCCATCGCTGTGAGCGCAGCCGTTCGTCCTGGGCGGTTCACAAGATTCACAACCCGGATGTAGGGTTGGCGATGCTCTGGCTGTTGCCGCTTCTCGTCGTCACTGCCGCTTCACCCGCTGGCGATGGTGCGCCTGCGGGCTGCGCCATCGCCGTGCTCGACTTTCAGAAGACCAAGGCGGCGCCCGAGACGGCGAAGGTGCTCGCTGACGCGCTGGCGATCGAGCTGGCCGCGCGCACCGGCTGTCGCATCATCACGGCGAGCGACATTCGTTCGATGGCCGACTTCGAGGCCGTCAAGCAGAGCATGGGCTGCGAAGAAGAGAGCTCGTGCCTCGCCGAGCTCGGCGGCGCCCTCGGCGTCGACCGCGTCGTCACCGGCGACGTGGTCGTGCTCGACAAGACGTCGGTCGTCATCAACGCCCGCCTCGCCAACGTCAAAGACGCCAGCG
>JANNAY010000369.1:0-2895 GCA_031384945.1 Deltaproteobacteria bacterium | reverse complement strand
GTCCTCTCTTTCCCCACACGACGCTCTTCCGCCCTCGCCGCAGCCGGCGACCACGCCGTCGTCGTTTCCGCCGTCGCCTTCGCCCTCGCCCTCGCCGACCGGCGGATCGTTCTCGCGCACGCCGTAGAGAGATTGGAGACCCGCGCGGTCGTCAGCAGACAGATGCCGCCGCTCATCACCTGTGCCGGTCGCCAACGTCGGCGCCATCACCGCGTCGTCGTCATCGGAGTGGCCGAGCCCCAGGCAGTGGCCGATCTCGTGGGTCGCGTCTTGAAAGAAGTCGATCTGGTCTTCGCCGGCGCCGGCGGGGTCGAACGAAAAATCGATCGTTCCAAAGCGGTTGGAAGAGAACATCTGGATGTCGCAGGCAACAATGAACCCGCCCGACGTCGTCGTCGTGGTCGAGGCGATCGCTGAAGAAAATGTGCCGCGTCCAAGATACACGACGATGTCAGGCTCTGGCGCCGCCTCATCATACAAACCGCCGTCGCGCAAGACGACGTTGGCGTCGCCTTCGACGTTCCACACGTCGCGGGCGGCTTCAAAGCCGGCGACGACAAAGGCCTCGTCGCCGAAGTCAGCGAAGCTGGCGGCGTCGAAGACGAAGCCGGGCTCGACGGCTGCGGCGCCTTCCCATTTGTCGCCGTCGGTGAAGAAGAAGGGGCGCACAACCACGGGCGCGGCGGCGACGACCGAGACGCCCGCAGCGCCGTCGACGACGACGAATTCGCTGTCGACGAATTGGACGCCGAAGCTGACGCGGGCGCCTTCGACCAAGACGGCTTCATCGCTGACGCGGTCGCAGCGCTCGCGCTCGCCTTCGACCATGCAGCCGCCGCGGAGGACGACATGGTCGAGGTCGACGGGGGCGCCGCCATGCCAGTCGGCGCTGATGACGTCGACGTGCACGTCACGCACGATGCGCGGCCGGCCGTTGCGCAAGACGCCATCGAAGCGGGCGACGGCGGCGCCGACATCGACGACCACGTCAGCATCGGCGGCGCGCGCGATGGGCTGTGGTTGCAGTTGTGAGGCGACGGGGGCGACGACCAGCAGCGCGAGCAACATGCAGAGAGCGTGTGGTCAGGGGCGTGCACCCCGCATCCGTCAACCGCGTGGATCCGGCCGGCCCAGCCGCTACAGTGCCCCGCATGTTCGCGTTGATCGCCGCTGTCGTCGTCGCCGCCCCGCCGTTCGTCGGCACCATCCAGTACGTCGACGCCGAAGACCACCCAGTGGTCATCGCCACCATCGGCCCCAACACCATCGCCATCGTGCAGGGCGACGGCCGCGTCTACGTCGACGAAAAGGGCCAGCGCTTCGTGCAGATGAAGCCAGGATCGCCGGTGCATCCCGAGCCGCCGCAGCCGAAGGGTCCGACGCTGACGTCGACAACGCTGGCCGATCGCACGCTGGCCGGCCGCACGGCGAAGTGCCGCCGCTTTCGCCTGCCCAACGACATCACCGCCGACGCTGTCGACGTCTGCGTGTTTCCCGACGCCAGAGACGCCATCGACATCGACGGCGGATCCAAAGACATCGCCGCCGACTTCGCCAAAGAGGGCATCCACGGCTTGTTGGCGTCCGTGACGCTGCGCAGCGGTGACGTCATCAAATCCGAGTTCAAGGCCCGCGCCCTCAACCGCGGTGCGCCGCCGCCGGCCAAAGACGCCTTCTTCTACGTCGCGCCCTTGAAGCCCTGACGGCCCTGGCCGGGGCGACCCGGTCGACAGAGAGGGGTGCAAACGCCACATCCATCTTGTGGCGGTGGACGAGGACAACACCCTGACGGTGCGGGCACCCCGCGGCAGCGTCGCGCTCGTCGCCGCCGTCTGCGTGCACCTCATCGCGCTCGTCGTCATTCAGCGATTGCCCGAGCCGAAGAAGCCCGAGCAGCGCATCGAGATGACGGTCACGCAGCAGTCGCCGAAGAAGCCGCCGCCGCCGCCGACGACGACGCCGCCGCCGAAGAAGACGACGAAGAAGCAGCAACAGCCGCCGCCGTCGACGTCGCCGGTGCAGCCTGAGCTGCCGCCGTCAGAGAAGCCGCCCGAGAACCGCGCGATCTTGCCGCCGACAGAGAAGTCGCCCGATCCGGCGCCGCCGCCGCAGCCCTCGGCGTGGAAGCAGTCGTTGCTGTCGTCGTTGGCCGAGACGACGCCGCACACGATGCCGCCGACGGGTGTCTTGAAGCCGTCGTTTCGCACGCTGCAGACGGTGGCCAACAACGACATGCGCCTGCACGACGACGAGGCCGAGGCCGAGATCGCCGAGAACTTCGGTCCGTTCTTTCGCCGCGGCATCGAGGCGCTGCGCCGCACCTGGCATCCCGAAGACCCGCTGATGGATCCCGATGTGCGGCGCCGTTGCCAGACGACGCTGCGCACGACGCAGGCGGTGGCGACCCTCGATCGCAGCGGCAAGATCCTCGACGTCGAGGTGAAGCGCGGCTCGGGCTGCCCCGAGCTCGACGCCGAGGCCGTGAAGGCGTGGAGGCTGGTGGCAGAGCTGCCGCACCCCCCGAAGGGGCTCTTCGTGCTGCCCGACGGCACGCCGAGCGAAACTGCGCGCATGCCGGTGCGGTTCATCGTCTCTTTCGACGGCGGACTTCGCCTGACCTACTGAGGTGTTCATGTCTGACGAGGTCGTCGCCCGCTACGCCGCCCGCTTGTTGCAGCTCAAGGCCGAGCGCGACTCCATCGACGACGACGACGTGCTCGCCGCCGTGGCCAGAGACCTCGGCATGTCAGACGCTGACATGGCCGCCGTCAACGCCGCCGTCGCTGCCCACGTCGACCGCGGCAACGGCTACGTCGCCCACGGCCGCGTCGCCGACGCCGTCGCCGAATTCGACGCCGCGGCCGCCCTCGCCCCCAGAGACGTCGCGGTGCTGCA
>JANNAY010000366.1:0-3434 GCA_031384945.1 Deltaproteobacteria bacterium | reverse complement strand
TGCTGCCGCCCTCGGGGATGTAGATGTGCTGCCAGGTCGTGCCGTCGGAGTAGATGGCCGTGTCGAGCAGTCCAGACCCGTCGCCAGGGCCGGCTTCGACGATGAAGGCGCCGGCGGCGTCGCCGAACAAGACGCAGGTGTTGCGGTCTTTCCAATTGGTGATGGTCGAGAGGGTCTCGCCGCCGATCACGAGTACTTTTTTCGCCGCGCCCGAGCGGATGAATTTATCTGCCACCGAGAGCGCGAACATCGAGCCGGCGCAGGCGGCGGAGACGTCAAAGGCGGCGGCGTTCACCGCGCCGAGCTTCTGCTGCACGATGACCGCGCACGACGGGCAGCGCATGTCGGGGGTGACCGTGCCGACGATGATGAGGTCGAGCTCTTCGGGTTTGACGCCGGCGGCTTCGAGGGCGATGCGCGCGGCGCGTTCGCCCATGTCGGCCGTCGTGTACTGGCCCTCGAAGTCGATCAGGCGGCGCGTCTTGATGCCGGTGCGCTGGACGATCCACTCGTCGTTGGTGTCGATGCCGCGCTCGCGCAGCTGATCGTTGGTGACGACCGTGGGCGGGGCCCAGCCACCAGTGCCGATGATGCGTGTGCGCGGCTGCGAAAACGTCGTCATGACTGACCCATGACCCTCTCCCGTCGTCGACGCAAGGGGTGCCCCTCGGCGTCCAGAAGAGGCTTAACGACGGGGCCGCGCGAAGACTGTGTAAAGCGGTACGCCCTCGATGCGCAGCTCGTGCAACACCGGCCAGTCCCGCATCCGCTCGCGCAGGGCGGGATAGGTGCTCCAACGGCGCTCGTGGGTGAGGACGACGATGTCGGCGCCGGCGATGTTGTCGACGAGGGTGATGCCGCCTCGCGAGATCACGCCATCTTTTTTCAGCCAGCGCCAGGTGCGCACGTACTCTTTGTGGTTCGGCTCAACGTGGACGCGCTTGCCGGCGGCGTTTTCGTCGAGCCAGCGGGCGAGGTCTTTGTCGGCGACGTCGTAGTAGGTGCGTTCGTGGCCGCGGGCGACGGCGCCTCTGAGTCCGCCCACGAGCTCGCCGTAGTAGCTGAGGGCGTAGCCGCCGAAGAATTCGACGCTGCCTCTGGCGCCGGGGGCGACAGCGATGACGACGACGATGGCGGCCACGACGCGCCGCCAGGATGCGAGCCGCGGCAGCAAGACGACGGCGCTGTCGACGACGACGACGACGCCGCGGGCGGCGAGGACGCACCAGAAGGGAAAGAACGGCATGAACAATTTTTCGCCGCCGTAGCGGGGCACGTTCGACACGGCGACGACGCCGAGGCTGAACACCGCTTGCAGCAGGGCAAGCGCGAGCACCCGGTCGCGGGGCAGTGAACCGGCGCCGTCGATGCTGGCGTTGCGCGTGATGCGCACGAGGGACACAGTTGCGGAAACGGCGCCGATGACGCCGGTGACGACGACGACGAGGGGCAGGGTGGCGAAGGCCATGACGACGCTCACGCGGCCGGGGGCGAACGTCTCGTTCCAGATCTCGCCGTCGAAGAACAAGTAGATCGGGTAGTGCTTGAGGTGAAACGCGAGGTACCCGCCCAGCCGCGCGATCGGATCGCTCCACAGCCAGGGCCAGAGGGCGGCGAAGACGACGGGGCCGACCAGCGCCATCGCCCACAACGATGTCGGGATGACCGGGAAGCGGACCAGCGGTCCCGAGTGCGCAGTGCCAGCCGGTCCGGCGCGATCGACGTCGACACCCACGTCGAGCCCAAAGCCGCGCCACCGCTCGCACAGCGTGAGCAAGAGGCAAGGCAGCACCGCGAACGGCGCGTTCAGCTTCGTCAAGCAGGCGAGGCCGAAGAAGACGCCTGTGACGACGGCGCGCCGCGTGGTCTCTCGCTCGGCGCTCCACGTGAACAGCGCGGCGACGACGACGATCATGCTGGCGACCGGCACGTCGAGGGTCGCCACCTCGCTGTGAAAGAAGAACCGCGGCAGCGACAACAACAGCAGCGGCGCGGCGACGGCCTCGACGACGCCGACGTTCTTGCGCAGCCACCAGAACAACACGGCGCAGCAGACGGCGGCGAACACGGCGTTGCCGCAGCGGGCGCCGTCGAGGACGCCCACGGCGTGGAACGCGTCGTGGAACACGGCGGAGGCTGTGCCGAAGACGAACTTGGCGAACGGCGGATGCTCGTGGTTCGCCGTGAACGCCGCGTCGATGCTCTCTTTGGTGAGCGCCGTCGTTGGGTGCGTGACGACGTCGCCGAGCCAGCCGGCGTAGCGGATGCCGGCGGGGGCGTAGAAGTCGTCGTCGTCGGTGAGCCCCTGCGCGGGGATGCACAATGCGTGGAGCGCGAACACCAACACGCCGACGAGCAGCGGGAGAAGACGAAGACCCCCGGCCCCGAATTTCGGGGAGGAGAATTGTTCTCCGGTCGCCGTCGTCGGTGTTGTCGTCGTCGTCGTCGATGTCGTCGTTGTCGTCGATGTCGTCGTTGTCGTTGGTGCGGTCGTCGTCATCGCGCCTTCTCGGGCTTCTTCGACGTCGAGAGCCGGTAGCAGGTGTGGCGCTGACCATCGTTCGGCGTGGTGAGCTCGAGGCGCACGCGGGCGGTCGTCTTGGCCGGGCCGACGTCGACGCTGGCGCCGTGAAAGCCGCGCTCGTGGTGGACGTCGACGCTGGCTTCGTCGTCGTCGACGTGGAGGACGGCGTGGACAACGGCGCCGGTGGCGTTGTCGGCGGCGCCGTCGGCGAGGGCGACGTCGATGGAGACTGCGGCGTCGACGTTGACGACGCCGTAGTCGACGACGAGGACCGCGCCGGTGCGCGGGTGCGCCCACGTGCAGCGCTCTTGCTTGCCGCCGATCGTGAGGGTGTCGTCGCCGACGTGCATCCACTCGGGCAACCCCGTGCACACGTGGCGACGCGTCGACGGCTGCCACGGACACTCGACGACGGCGCCGGCCTCTTCGACAAAGACGTGGGCGGCGCTGAAGTCGACGTTGCCCGCGGCGCCGTCAGACGAGGCGTCGGCGTTGACGCGGTAGACGTCGACGTCGCCGCGGTCGTCGACGAGGACGGCGCGGTCGCGCATCGCCTGTGCGAGCGGCCAGCGATCGTCGTTGAGCACCAGCATCGCCGGCCACGGATCGCCGTGCCGCGGGGCAAAGGCCTCGGTCACCAACACGCGCTCATCGAGGCGCGAAGCCCCGGTGTCCGCGACGTGGGCAGCGCGCAGCGCGGTGACGACGTCGTCGCGCCACGGCGGCAGCACGAGGATCGTGTCGCCGCGTTTCAGGTCGTTCTTGTGGGACTGCAGCGCAGCAACAAAGACAGCGGCATCGACGTCGCTGCGCGTGAAGGGCTGCACGACGGAGACGACGACGGAGACGACAAAGGCGCCGACGACGACGGCCGCGCCCTGCTTCGAGCTCACGGCTTCTTCTCGAGCAG
>JANNAY010000362.1:0-1516 GCA_031384945.1 Deltaproteobacteria bacterium | reverse complement strand
CTGCTCGAGCAAGACGCGCCCTTCGTCGACGTCGTCAAAGCGTGCCAACAAGCCGTGCGCGACTTGCTCGAGCAGCACGCGCAGCGCCGTGGTGCGCACGAAGCAGCCCATCTCGTGGTTCTCAGACGCGGGCTTGCCGGCCTGCGCCGAACGCGCCGCCGCCGTCGTGCCGATCAAGAGATCGCGTGAGCGGCCGGCGCGGGCGAGCTCGGTGACGAACGCGGCGAGAAACACGTGAACGCTGCGGGCACCGACGGATTTGCCGAGGGCCTCGGCGCGGTCCATCAGCGCGCGGGGCAGGGGGACTTCGACGTCGTGGGCGAGGCCCGTCGAGCGGGGCGGCGGCGGGCGCACCAGCGGCAGCGAGAGCGGCGTCGCCTCTTTCAACCTGTCTGTCCACCACGCCCTGTCTTTGACGCGTTCGCCTTCGGCGGGGTCGTCGGGGGCGCGCTTGTGGCGCTGCTCGATCCACAGATCGTCATCGAGGGCGGCCTCGTCGCCGAAGGTCATGCCTTCGTTGCGCAGCGCCTTGGCGATGGCCCGCGGTAGCGAGCGCGACAGGCCCCAGCCGTCAAGAATCAGGTGGTGACAGCCCAGCACCAGCACGTGCTCGTCGTCGTGCTTTCTGCGCAGCAGGCGACCGCGCAGCAGCGGACCGTGCTCGAGATCGTAGGGCGTCTTGACGACCTCGGCGACGATGCGTTCGACGTCTTCGTCTGAGGCTTCGTCGACGTCGATGATCATGCGCGACGGATCGCCGAGCCAGCCGCGCGGCTCGCCCCGCTCTTCGCGCACCCGCATGCGCAGCACGGGATTCTGAGCCACGTTGTAAAACGCGCGCGCGATGTCTTCTGGGTAGAGCTCGCCCTTGAGCTCGACGACGCGGCCGATGTTGGCGACGGGGGCCTGCGGGTTGAGCTGGTGCAGCATCCAGAACCGCCGCTCGACCGTCGTGAGCGGAAAGCTGCGCATCTTCTCGGACTTTTCTGGCGTGCTGGGCGGCGGCGACGACGTCATCTCTGCGGGTGGAGCTAACACATTCGCGCCGCTGGATTCTCGCGCCAACACCGCACCGCGGGACCAGCGGAGACTCGGGCGGTCGTTTCGTTGGAACTGCATGCCCGCCGCTTCGCAAAGAGCGGGCCCGCAGCGGGTGGCGACGGCAACGCGGTCTTCGTGGTCGGTGCGTCGTCCGCGCGTGGGGATCGTGGCGCGTTTGTTGTGACAAGACCGCCCCACTTCGCGCCACACACGCCGCCGCTGGCATCCGCTCGCGGCGATCGCAGTGGCACGGGTCGTGGGAAGGCAGCCCGCAACCACGGAGCCTCCATGTCGCATCGCTTTGCTCTCGCCACCGTCGTCGCTGCCATCGCCATCGTCGCCGGCTGCGCGACAACCCCCGTCAACCCCGTCCAGCTGGCCGCCACCGAGGGTGCCTCGCGCGCCGCCGAAGAGTTCGGTGCCAACGAGCATCCCGAGGCTGCCCCCGACAACGAACGTCTCGAATTTCTTGGCG
>JANNAY010000289.1:0-9197 GCA_031384945.1 Deltaproteobacteria bacterium | reverse complement strand
GACCACGACGGCGCCGTTCCTGCTGTCGTGGTCGTGCCGCCGGCTCCACCGACGGCGCCACAGCGAAGCAAGAAGCAGAGGTCCCCGTCGCCGGCATCGCGATCGGCGTCGTCGGCGGCATCGCCTTCGTCGGCGGCGGCGTCGCCACCACCCTCGGCGCGCTGTCGTGGCTCGACTACGCGTCGTCGCGCGACCGCCTCGCCGCGCTCGAGAAGAACGCCCTCGGCGGCGACGACAGCGCCGTCGACGACGCCCGCGACGAGAGCAAGCGGCAGAGCGCCGCCGGCGAGGCGTGGGACGACAGCGGCCGCACCGCCTTCATCGTCGGCGTCAGCAGCGTCGCGGTCGGCGTCACAGCCCTCGTCGTCGCCGGCGTCCTCGTCGTCGGCGCAGGCCCCGACGAAGCGGACTCCGATCAAGCGGGCCCGTAGCTGGAAACGACCCAAGCTCTCGGAGCAGACCCCCCAGCCCCGAATTTCGGGGAGGGAACATCGTGCCGCGCTGCGCGCAGGCTCTTCTTTGTTGCTTGAAACATCGATGTGGCGCCACGTGATGCTTGGAGCACAGAGGTCATCCGCGCCTCGTCGACCCCTTCAACCACCGAAAAGATCACGCTGAAGATGGCTTCAAAAGCAGAGCCTGCGCGCAGCGCGGCACGATGTTCCCTCCCCGAAATTCGGGGCTGGGGGTCTGCTCCGTGACGGCTCAGCGGTTGCGGATCTTGTCGGTCTGGTCGCTCTTCTGCGGCCGGAACAACGTCAGCGGCACGCCAACACCACGGACCAACATCGGCGGGGTCTTGCGCCAAATGACGTCGACGAGGCTGTCTTTGCAGGCCTGAAAGGTCTCGTCGGTCACGAGCACGGTGAGGCCCTGTCCCTTGGCCTCTTGCTGGATGCGACGCGCCATCGCCGGCACCTCGCCGGTGACGGCGAAGAAGCGGCGCGACGCCGGTCCGACGCCGCCGGTGACGGCGTTGCCGGTGGCGACGCCGACGCCGACGACAAAGGCGGGCAGGCCGTCTTCTTTGGCGCGCTTCGACAACGTGGCGGCGCGCATCTCGAGGTCAACGGCGGCAGCAACAGCACGCGCGGCATGATCGGCGACGGGGCGGGGGGCGCCCCACACCGCGACGAGCCCGTCGCCGAGGAAGCGCTCGACGTGCCCCTCGTGGCGGTGAACGACATCGACAAACGCGGTCAGCAGCTTGTCGAGAAACGCCACGGTCTGCTCCGGCGACAACGCCGACGTCAGCGGCGTGAAGTCTCTGACATCGACGAACAGCACCGACACCGCGCGCATCACGGGCGGCGCGTCGAGCGCCGCCGCGTCGACCTGCTCACCGGTGGCGCGCGCCAACGACGCCTTGAGCGCGCCCTTGTCGGACAGCGCCTTCACCAGCGCGTGGTAGCCGTCGACGAGCGCGCCGATCTCGTCGGCCGCGCCAAAAGACATCGGGACGACTTCGACGTCAACGACGTTGCCAGCGGCGACGCCCGCGAGGGCGGCAGCGACGGTCTTCACCGGGCGCACCAGCCGCCGCTCGAACAACCACAACAACAAGCCGGCGACGAGGACGACGACGAAGAAGCCGGCGACGGCGACGACGACGACGCGGGCGGTGGCGAAGGGGGCGCGCTTCATGCCGACGACGACGCGCCCGGCGGGGGTCTCGTCTTTGCTGCCGCGGTCGCGGGCGACGACCTCGGCGTCGACGACCACGATGCCGTCTTTGGCGTCGTGCAACAGCGCCGCGGCGCCACCATCGCCGCTGCCGTAGCCGGCGGCGACTTCGCTGAACTCGATGCGGTCGGCGCCGTCGGCGACCACCGCGTAGACGACGTCGCCTGTGACGACGGCGCGCAAGAATTGGTTGAGCACGGCGCGGTCGGCGGCGCTCTGGCTCTGCTGCGCCACCGCCTGCAGCGTCGCCGCCGTCACCGCCATCTGCTGCCCACGATCGATCTGGCCGTCGAGCGCCTGGCGCCGCGACGACCACGCCGCCGCGCCGACGACGACGACGGGGACGGCGAGGCAGGCGCCGACGACGGCGGAGACGACGAAGGTCCGCAGCGACATGGCTTCTGCTTCGCACATTCAGCAGCCAAAAAAGAAGGCGGCTCGTGAGGAGCCGCCTTCTCGTCGTCAGGAGCAGAGAACGGTCACCAGACTTCGCAGCGGGCGGCGGCCGGGCGCACCATCTTGTCGCCGGCCTTGCAGCCAAACGCCGTGGCGAACTCCGGCAGGTTGCCGAGCGGGTTGTTCACGCGGAGGAACGGCGGCGAGTGCGGGTCGGTGGCGGCGCGCACGCGGGCAGCCTCGGGCCGGTACTTGCTGCACCACGACTGCGCGTAGCCCAGAAAGAACAGCTGCTCTTGCGAGTACGAAGAAGCCGCCGGCGCGTGCGTCTTCTGGAACTCGCGCATGGCCAACATCGACACCTTGAGGCCACCGAGGTCGGCGGTGTTCTCACCAAGGGTGAGCTTGCCGTTCACGTGGATGTCTTCGAGGGCGATGCTCTCGTCGTACTGCTTGACGACGCACTGGGTCTTCTGTTCGAAGAGCTGAGAGGCCTTTTCAGACCACCAATCCTTGAGGTTGCCGTCTTTGTCGAGCTTGCGGCCCTCGTCGTCGAAGCCGTGCGTGATCTCGTGTCCGACCACCATGCCCATGGCGCCGAAGTTCACGGCGTCAGGCGCCTCTTTGTTGAAGAACGGCGGCTGCAAGATGCCGGCAGGAAACACGATCTCGTTGTTCTGGCCATCGTTGTAGGCGTTCACCGTCGGCGGCGACATGTGCCACTCATTTTTATCGACAGGCTTGCCGATCTTGTTGAGGTCGCGTTTGACTGCGAACTTGATGCCGTTCTCGAGATTGGTGAGAAATGAATCGCGCGAGGTCTTGAAGCTGCTGTAGTCGCGCCACACGTCGGGGTAGCCGATCTTGTTCGACATCTTCTTGGCCTTGGCGCGGGCCTCGGTGCGCGTCGCGTCGTCCATCCACGTCAGCGAATCGAGGTTCTTGTCGAAGCTCTGCTCGACGGCGACCACCATCGCCAGGGTGCGCTCTTTGCCGTCTTTGCCGAAGTTCTCGTCGACGAAGACCTGACCCATCGCCTCGCCCAGCTGGCCGTCGGCCAGGGCGACACACTTCTTCCACCGCGGGCGGTCTTCTTTGGCGCCCGTCAGCGCGCTCGCCTCGTAGGCGAAGCGCTCGTCTTGCATCGCCTTCGGCAAGGCCATGGTGGCCGCGCGCAGCAATGTCCAGCTCAGGTACGAATTCCACACCTCGGGCTTGGTCTCTTTGACGACTTTCTCGATCTCATCAAAGTAGGCGGGGTGCTCGACATTCAGCTGGGTGACCTTCTCGGCACTGATGGCTTTGAAGTATGCATCCCAATCGAACGACGGCGCCGTCTTCTTCACGCCGTCGCGCTCGAGGCGGTGAAACGCCTTTTCGATGTCGCGCTTCTCGACCTTGGTGCGCGTCGCCTTTGCCAGGCGCGTCTCGAGGGCCATGACATCGTCACGCTTCTTGGCGGCCACAGGGGTCTTGTCGCCGGCGAGCTCGAACATCTTGGCGACGTGGGCGCCGTAGAGGTCGCGGACCTTCTTGGTCTTCTCGTCGTCTTGCAGGTAGTAGTCGCGGTCGGGCAGGCCGAGGCCGGCTTCGCTGAGGTCGCCGACGACGACGGTGGCGTCTTTCAGGTCTTGCATCGAGCTGAGGTCGAAGACGGCGTTGACGCCTTTGCCGTGCAGCTCGGCCAGCACCTTTGCCAGGGCCTTGCCGTCTTTGATCGAAGCGAAGGACTTCGTCTGCTTCAACAGCACAGGCAGGTTCTTCTCGAGCTTCGGCTCGTCCATGCAGGTCGCCCAGTGGTCGCCGAGCTTCTTGGCATTGTCGCCTTTGATCTTGCCTGTGGCGCTGCGCTCGAGGATGTCGCGCATCAACAGCTCGTTGCGCTCGGCGATGGCGACGAAGCCCCGCGACGTCGCTGAGCGGTCAGCGGGGATCTCGGTCTTGTCCATCCAGCCGCCGCAGGCGAACCGGTAGAAGTCGACGCAAGGGTTCGCCTTGCGGTCGAGCGAGGCTTCGTCGAGGCCCGCGGGCAGCGGGTCTGTCGACAACGCCTTTGCCGCCGGCGTCGTTTTCGGCGTCGGCGTCGACGTCGTGGGAGCAGCCGTCGACGTCGTCGCGGCCAGCAACAGGGCGAGGGAGAGTGCGCGCTTCATGACGGGGTCATGGGCGGTCTGCCCGACGCTGAAAAGACCAGAAATTCGCACTGCTGGCCCCGCAGAAGCGTTGGGCCGCGTTCGTCGCCCGCTCTGCAGACCTCACCCTCGCTTCGCTCGACCTCTCCACGGCCGCTCGCAAAGCCTCGCTGTGGAGAGGTGAAATCCGGACGGATCGCGTGTTTCAGAGTGCTGCGTGGTCCTCGAGATACGCTCTTTGCCGTCGAGGCTGCAACAATAGAATCGTCCTCCACTGCGCAATCAAGATGGACTAAATGTTCAACGTGTTGCGTAGGGCGCTTTGCATCCTGATTTCACCTCTCCACAGCGAGGCTTTGCGAGCGCCAGTGGAGAGGTCGAGCGAAGCGAGGGTGAGGTCTGCGGAGCGGGCGCCGCATCTCTGGACGAGAAGAGGTCAGGGCGTGACGACGACGACGACGCGCTCGGCGGCTTCGGGGACGTGGCCGCTGACGTCGGCGCCCCTGGCGGCGGCTTTGACTTTGAGGGCGACGAGGAAGCGGGCGGCGGCCTGGCGGTCGCCGGCGAAGGAGCCGTCGTCGTTCTTGGCGAGGCCGGCGGCCTGGGCGGCTTCGACGATGTCGATGGGGTCGATGCCGGGGGCGCGCCACGACAAATTCAACGCCGACGAAGACGCGGTGCCGGCGGTCATGGTGCCGTCGTTGCCGCCGCCTTTGTTTTGCATCGCGGGCACGCCCACGACGACGACAGCGACGACGGCGGCAGCGGCGGCGAAGCCAGCGACGATCTCGAAGCCTTTGCGACGACGCGGCGCCGACACCGGCGAGGCCGACATCGCTGACTTCTGGTTCTGCTCAGCGCGCCGCTCTTGCGCGAGGCGATCGCGGACCTTGCCGACGAGGTCGTCGGGGGCGTCGGCGTTGGGCAGCGCGCGCAGCAGGTTGACGGTGTGCTCAAACGCTTTGCGCTCGAGGGCGAGCTGCGGGTCAGCGGCGAGGGCCTTGTCGACCTCTTGCTGCACCGAGGGCTCGAGGGTGCCCTCGAGGTGGTCGCTGAAGAGGGCGCGGACGTCGTCGGCTCCCATCTTGTTCGTGTCGCTCATGATCAACTCCAGGTGGCGCATGCGGCTCATCGAAAAACAGGAACGGTTCAAAGCTCTGAAAGGTGCGGCGTCAACCGCGCGGCCAGCTCGGCGCGCGCGCGGTGCAGGCGGCTCTTCACGGTGCCCAAAGGCAGGCCGGTGACCTCGGCGATCTCTTCGTAGGAGAGGTCTTCGAGGTCGCGCAGGATCACCAGCGACCGCTGCTCTTCGGGCAACGCCAACAGATGCTTCTCGAGCACCGCCGACAGCTGGTGCCCCGCCAACTTCTTCACCGGATCGCGCTCGTTGCCGGCGCCGGTCTCGGGGTCTCTGATGGCGAGCGCGGCGTCGTCGACGTCAGCGTGGTGGCCGTGCTGTCTGCGCTTCAAAAACTTCAAGCGGTTCAACGCCCGGTTCTTCGTGATTCGATAAATCCACGTCGACAGCCGCGACTCGCCGCGAAACTCGGGCAGGTGGTGGTACAGCGCGACGAACACCTCTTGCGTGAGGTCTTCGGCTTCGCCGCGGTCTTGCAGCAGCCGCAGCGCCACCGAGAAGACCCGTCCACCAAACAGCGTGACGAGCGCGTCGAACGCTCCGGCGTCTCCGGCGGCGGCGCGGGCGGCGAGGGCTTCTTCGACGCCATCGTTGGCGCTGGCGCGCACGTCAGCAGCGGCGCCAACGGGGCGCGCCACCGCCACCTCGGCCTTTGGTTCAGGTCGAACACTCACGTCGCGGAGGCTAACGCTGGCCGGCATCTCCGTGTCTGACACCGTCTCCCCGCCGTGGGTTCCCGGTGGCGCGAGGATCCTGCGATCCAAGAACACGCGTGATTTCAATGGGTTGGGCGCGTGGCCCTGGGCCAAGAGGGCCATCAACAAGCGGCGGCAAGGGCACTAGCGTGACGGCGTGCGCGCCTCCTCTTGCTTCGTTGGCTGCTTCGTTGCCTGCGCCGTCGTCGTCTGCGGCGGCTGCATCGACCGCTACCTCGATCCGCCCGAGGTGAGGGCGCCCACCGTCGCCGTCTTCGACCCCGCGCGGGGCGCGCTGCCGTTTCCCCACGACGCGCTGCTGCTCGGCAGCGGCGACGGCACCGTCGACGTGCCCATCGACGACGACGCGCCTGCTGCTGACCCGCGGCGCGCGCTGAACGAGCTCAATGGATTCGGGCTCACGGGCACGATCCGCATCCCGTTCTCGCGCGCCCTCGATCCCGGCAGCGTCGTCGTCGGCGACAGCGTCCGCGTCTTCTATGGCTTCGCCGGCGCCGAAGCCGCAGACGGAGACGTCGCCGTCGTCGTCGACAAGACAGGCGATGCGCTGCTGGTCGTGCCGCTCACGCCGTGGCCCGAAGGCGTCACCGTCGTCGTCATCGTCACCAACGACCTCAAAGACGACGAGGGCGCAGCCGTCGACGCCGACCGCGTCTTCAAGCTCGCCCGCAGCGAAAATTCTCTGATCGACGGCGGCGGACACGCCGTCAAAGCCGCCCTCATCAGCGACGACGAAGCCAACGCGCTCGAGCCCCTGCGCGCGTTGACGTCGCTGGCCTGCACGCCGGCGCGGGTGCGCGGGGTCGTCGATGAGGCGCTGGTCATGTGCTTGCCCGTCACCGTGCAGCGCGCGTCGGATCGCCTGCGCGAGCTTGATGACGACGACGCCGCCGTGCACGCCGCTGGCGACGACGAACTGCGGGTGCTGCCCGTGCCGATCGTGTCAACCGACGCGCTGGGGTTGGCCGGCGCCGCCAACGTCTCCGTCGGCGCTGCCCGCGTGGCCCGCTACGTGCCCCTCGATCGTCCGCTCGATGGCGTGATCGGCACGAACGATGGGCGCGTGCAGCGCAGCGGTGACGAGGTCATTCCGCTGCTGGTGACGGCGCCGCGCCTGCTCGACAAAGCGAACAAGCCGCCGGTCGTGGTCTTTCAACACGGCGTCACCCGCGATCGCACCGACGTGTTGGCCGTCGCCGACGCCTTTGCCGCTGCCGGCATCGTCGTCGTCAGCGCCGACCTGCCGCTGCATGGGCTGACGGGCGATGCCGCGCACGTCTTCGCGGCCTTCAACGACAACATCGACGCCGACAGCGCCGCCTACCAATCCGCCTTCTTCGATGGACTGCGCCCGCGCGAGCGCACCCTCGATCTTGACCTCGTCACGACGTCAGCCGAGACCGGCGCGACCACCGCGATCACGCCGGATGGCGTCGTCGATCCGTCGGGCACGCACCTGCTGAACCTCGCGTCGCTGCTCACCTCGCGCGACACGCTCACGCAGGCCGTCGTCGACGTCAGGGCCGTCGCCCGCGCCGCCGCCAACCTCGACCTCGACGGCGACGGCGTCAGCGACGTCGACGGCCGCGTCTTCTTCGTCGGCCACTCCCTCGGCAGCATCGTCGGCGCCAACGCCTGCGCCTTGGATCATCGGGGCGACAATGACGACGATGGCGTGTTCGCCGGCTGCGTCCTCGTCGACCCCGGCGCGCAGCTCGCGCAGCTGTTTCGCGGCTCGCCGACCTTCGGCCCCGTCATGCTCAACGGACTCGCCAACGCCGGCGTCACAGGCGCCGACGTCGACGCCTTTGTCGCGCTCGCGCAGATCGTGCTCGACGGCATCGACCCATGGCTGACGTTGCCGTCGTTGCAGGCGCAGACGACGCCGCTGCTCGTCATCGACGTGAAAGACGATCAGGTCGTTCCTGAGCGCGTGCCATTTTTTCCACTCGCTGGCGGCCTGCCCTTCATCACCGCCCTCGGCCTCGCTGACGTCGACGGTGACCGCGCCGGTGCTGGTGTTGGCGTTCCGCAACGCGTGCGCGTCCGCTTCGGCCGCGGCGATCACACGAGCTTGTTGGCGCCCAGTGATCCGGCGGTGACCGCGGCGATGCAGACCCTCGTCGTTACCTTCGTGAAGAGCGGCGGCCGCGTCGTCGACGTCGACGAAGCCGTCCTCGATGGAGTGCAATGACATGACGACAACGACGAACACGCCGCCCACCGCCCTCGCTTCGACGTGGGACCTCGTCGCGGGCCCGTACACCGACAACGTCGCGCCGCACTTCGACACCTTCGCCGGCGCCGCCCTCGACATGGCCGCTGACGTGGGCGTCGACGTCGACGGCAAAGACATCGTCGACGTCGCCTGCGGCCCCGGCACGCTCTCGCTGCAGGCCGCGCGTCGCGGCGCCCGCGTGCGCGCCCTCGACTTCTCACCCGCCATGATCGAGCGCTTGACCGCGCGCGCCGCCGCAGAAGGCGCCACCATCGACGCCGTGGTCGGCGATGGCCAATCGTTGCCGTGGCCCGACGCCAGCGCCGACGCCGCGTTTTCGATGTTCGGCCTGATGTTCTTTCCCGACCGCGACAAAGGGTTCCGCGAGCTCGCCCGCGTGCTGCGCCCCGGCGGTGTCGCCGTCGTCAGCAGCTGGGTCGAGGTCAAAGAAGCCCCGATCTTGCACGACGCGCTCGTCACGCTGAACACAGCGATGAAGCGGCCGGCGCCCGCTCCGCCGCGTCCGGGGTTGTCGCTGACCGACGACTACACGCGCGAGATGGGCGGCGCCGGCTTCAGCGACGTCGTCGTCGAACAGCGCTCGGCGCTCGTGCCCTTCGCGTCGCCGACGGCGCTGCTGCAGTGGATGTCGTCGTCGATGGCGCCGATCGTCTTGTTGCGACAGTCGATGGCGGCGGCGGCGTGGGACGAGATCTTTCTGCGGTGGAAGGTCGAGCTCATGACGCTGCACGGCGCCATGCCCGTCGAGCTCCCGCTCATCGCGCTGCTCGGTCGCGGCCGCCGCCCTTGAGGTTCACAACCCGGGTTGTGCATCTGGTCGATGCTCGTCGGAGAAGACCCCCAGCCCCGAATTTCGGGGAGGGGACGTCGGGCCGCGCTTCGCGCAGGCTCTT
>JANNAY010000259.1:0-5881 GCA_031384945.1 Deltaproteobacteria bacterium | reverse complement strand
GCAACTGGGTCTTGAACCGCTTGCCGCAATACAATCATCCGGCTTTTCAATCGAAGGCCTTTGCCCGCGCCACCGACGACAAATTCTTCGTCCTCATCGAGGCCGGCGACAGCCGCTTCGACGCCGAGAAGACGAAGGCGTTGTTGAAAGACACCGGCGCCTCTCACATCGAAGAGATCGAGGACTGACATGAAGATGCTTCAAAGCACCTGTCTGGCCACGCTCGCCGTCGTAGCCGTCGGTGCCGTGACCGGCTGCCGCGGTTGGGAGAGCGACAAGGCCCCGGTTCACTTGAACTGGAACATGGACACCCAAGAGAAGGGCAAGTCGTACCGCAAGTCCGAGCTCTTCGCCGACGGCCGCGACATGCGCACGCCGCCGGCGGGCACGGTGGCCCAGGGCTTTCTTCACGACGACGACCTGCGCTCGCTCGGCATGGTTCTGTCGACCGCCGAAGGCGCCAAGCCCGGCGCGATGAAGATCGCCAACGCGTTTCCGGTCGGTGACGTCGACGTCGCCCGCGGCAAAGACCGCTTCGGCATCTACTGCAGCCCCTGCCACGGCCTCAGCGGCGATGGCGATGGCATCGTCAACGCGCGCCTCGGCGTGAAGGCCCCGTCGTTTCACGACGCGCGCCTCAAAGAGATGGCGGCGGGCCAGATGTACCGGGCCATCTTGTTGGGCGCGAACGGCGGCAACATGGGCAGCTACGCCGGCCAGCTCACCGAGCAAGACCGGTGGAACGTGCTCGCCTATGTGCGCGCGTTGCAGAAGGCGCGCGACCCGAGCGTGACCCTCGGCGGCAATCCGATCATCGAGCTGCCCCCCGACGACGGCATCCCGTCAGAGGCGAAGGGCAAGGCGCTCTACGCGGTCAAGGGCTGCAACGCTTGCCACAGCGTCGACGGCAGTAAAGGCGTGGGCCCGACGTGGCTCGCCCTCAGCGGCCGCCTCGAAAAAGTCGGCGGCGCCGACATCACCGTCGACGACGTCTACTTGACCGAGTCGATCCGCATGCCGATGGCGAAGATCGTCGACGGGTATCCGCCGGCCATGCCGCCGAACGACCTGACCGACTCTGACATCAAGAGCGTCATCCTGTTCATCAAGACCCTGAAGTGAGTGGGAGAGCGTTATGACCACCGCCATTGAACGTCCCACCGACATCACCATCCCGGCGACCAGCTTGTGGGCGAAGCTGCCCCTGATCGCTGGCGGCATCGGCGGCCTCGGCACCCTCGCCACCATCGTCATGATGGTGACGGGCGAGCACAAAGACCGCGCCGCCTACGCCTACCTCTTCGCCTTCATGGCGACGTTGTCCATCGCCCTCGGCAGCCTCGCCTTCGTGCTCATCCAGCACGCCGTGCGCGCCGGTTGGTCGACGGTCATCCGCCGCATCGCCGAGAGCAGCGCGGCGACGCTGCCGCTCTTCGCGATCTTGTTCTTGCCGATCTTGTTCATCGGCTTCCATGACCTCTACCCGTGGACGCACGAGACCGACAAGGTGCTCGAGGCCAAGCGCTGGTGGCTCGGCGCCGACGGCGGCAACGGCTCGATGACGAAGTTCCTCGTGCGCGCCGTCATCTTCCTCGGCATCTGGTCGTTTCTCGGCGTCACGCTGTGGCGCTGGTCGACGAGCCAAGACAAGTTGGCGAACCGCGACGCCCGCGACGCGATCACGCGCAAGCTGTGGACCCTCTCGGCCGGCGGCATCTTTCTCTACGCCTTGTCACAGTCATTCGCCGCGTTTGATTGGCAAATGTCGTTGCTGCCACACTGGTACTCCACCATGTACGGCGTCTACTACTTCGCCGGTTCGATGGTCGGCTTTTATGCCTTTACAGGTCTGACCTTGATGACCTTGCAAAAGGCTGGCGTCCTCAAGAACGCGGTCACGACCGAGCACTACCACGACATCGGCAAGCTGATGTACGGCCACACGATCTTCTGGGCCTACGTCACCTTCTCGCAGTTCATGCTCATCTGGTACGCCAACATCCCTGAAGAGACTGAATACTTCATGATGCGCGTCGAAGGCGGCTGGCACTACATCACGTATGCCATGCCCGTGATCCACTTCTTTATCCCGTTCTTCATGTTGGTCTCGCGCCACGTCAAGCGCAACCGCATGGGCCTCGCCGTGGCCTGCGTGTGGCTGCTCGTCGTGCACGTCATCGACATCTACTGGAACGTGCTGCCGAACTACCTGCCCGGTGGACACCACCCGGGCGGCGAAGAGGTGGTCACGCACCACCCGGCGCTTGCCATCGCCCTCGTCGACGTCACCGCCTTTGTCGGCATCGTCGGCCTCTTCCTCGCGGTCTTTGCCTGGCTGCTGAAGAAGAACGCCGTCGTCTGCATCGGCGACCCGCGCCTCGAAGAGTCGCTCGCTCACGAGAACTTCTGACACGGGGGCAAAAGACCGCACGGGCGCGCATTGCGCTCGTCGTCGTTGCCCGTACGTAATGTGATGTGTTGAGACCGACCTGCTGAGACCGACCTGCTGAGATCGACCTGCTGAGACCGACCTGCTGAGACCGAGGCCCTGACATGATCGTCACCGACAAAGCAGCAGCCATCGCCTTCGCCCTCGCCGCATTTGTCGGCGGGGCTGTCGGCTGCGTCGAACCCACCGAGGCCATGCCGCGCGCCAAGGCGCACTGGTCGCAGTGCAGCCCGTGCCACGGCATGAACGGCGAAGGCAAACACCTGCAACTCGCGCCGCCCATCGCCGGATTGCCGGCCTGGTACGTCGAGACGCAGTTGAACCACTACAAGGCCGACATCCGCGGCGACACCTACGACGACCTGCCGGGTCTGCGCATGCGGCCGATGGCGATGTCGTTGACCAAAGAGCAAGACGTCAAAGACATGGCCGCCTACGTCGAGTCGTTGCCGACGCCGGCGTCGCAGGCAGCCTCCATCGACGGCTACGGCCCCAACGCCGCCGGCGCCTTTGCCGTCTGCGTCGCCTGCCACGGGGCCGACGGCGCCGGCAACAAAGCCCTCAACGCGCCGCCCATCGCCGGACAAGCCGACTGGTACGTCTACGAGCAGCTGCGCAAGTTCAAGCTCGGCCTGCGCGGCGCCGACCCGAAAGACGTGACGGGCGCGCAGATGCGCGCCATCGCCATGGGCCTCGGCGACGACAAAGCCCTGCACGACCTCGCCCGCTACGTCGCCGACCTGCCGGTCAAGCGTCCTCACTGATCCCCTGATTTTTCGAGCACAGGTGCACCATGGCCGGACCTCTCCCCACTCCTGAAAGCGCCTCGAAGGGCTGGTTCATCGTTGCCATGGGCGGCGTTGTCGCCTGGTGCGCGACCGTCATCTTCTTCTTCTTGCGCTGAGCGGAGCCAACGTGATCGACATTTTCATCCCGCAAGGATCGTCGTACGCCGGTGACATCGATCAGCTGATCGTCGTCGTCGCCGTGATCGTCATGGCCTGGTTCTTCGCCGCCCAAGCCATCTTCTTCGGCTTCATCTTCAAGTTCAAAGCGAAACCCGGCGTCAGAGCCGTCGACATGGACGGCTACAACCCGCTGCACAAGCGCTGGGTCAGCTATCCCCACTACGCCGTCTTGCTGTTTGACGTCGTCATCTTGGTGATGGCCGTTCGCGTGTGGAACCACGTCAAGATCGACATGCCCGAGAAGATCGACGACACGATCAGCATCGTCGGCCAGCGCTGGTCGTGGTCGTTCGCGCACGCTGGCCCCGACGGCGTGCTCGACACCGGCGACGACATCAAGACGGCGCACGAGCTGCACGTCAAGGTCAACGATGTCGTCAAGTTCGAGGGCACGTCACGCGACGTGCTGCACAGCTTTTCGGTGCCAGTGTTCCGCCTCAAACAAGACATGATTCCTGGCCGCGTGACCACTGGGTGGTTCAAAGCAACAAAGACCGGCACGTACCAGATTCAGTGCACTGAGATCTGCGGCATCGGCCACGGCATGATGTCGGCCCGCATCGTCATCGAGACGCCCGAAGAGCACGCCACCTGGTTGGCCGCCGCTGCGAAGCATTGAAGCGAACACCAGTCTCATCGTTTTCTGACTCCGGAGAAGGACGCCATGTCCGCAACTGACCACCACGGCCACGACCACGATCACGCCGGACATGACCACCATGGTCATGATCATCATGAGCCCAACTTCTTCATGAAGTACCTGTGGTCGACCGACCACAAGATGATCGCTCAGCAGTACATGTGGACCGGCGTGCTGATGGCCATCATTGGTGGCTATCTCGCCTACGCGTTCCGCATGCAGTTGGCCTTTCCCGGCACGTTCATCCCCGCCTACGGCTACATGTCGTCGCTGGAGTACACGACCGCCGTGACCAACCACGGCACGATCATGATCTTCTGGTTCGCGATGCCGGTGCTCATCGCGGCGTTTGGAAACTTTCTCATCCCGCTGATGATCGGCTGCGATGACATGGTGTTTCCGCGCATCAACCGTCTTTCTTACCAAGTGTTCTTGATCTCGGCGATCATCCTCGTCGCCTCGTTCTTCGTCGACGGCGGCGCCTTCAACGGCGCGTGGACAGCTTACCCGCCGCTCTCGGCCAACTCTGAGTACAACCTCGCGCCCTACGGCCAGACCATGTGGGTCGTGGCCGTCGCCCTCGAGTTCGTCGCCTTTCTTCTCGGTGGCATCAACTTCATCACCACCGCGATGAGCTCGCGCGCCCCCGGCATGCGCATGTGGGACATCCCGCTGGTCGTGTGGATGATCGTCATCGCCAGCATCTTGTTCATGGCCTCGGTCGGGCCGTTGATCGCCGGCGCCGTCATGCTGGTGTTCGACCAGAACTTCGGCACGTTCTTCTTCAACCCGGCCCGCGGCGGCGACCCGATCCTGTGGCAGCACCTCTTCTGGTTCTTCGGCCACCCCGAGGTCTACGTCGTGCTGTTGCCGGCGATGGGCATGTCGGGCGACATCATCGCCGTCTTCTCTCGTAAGAAGTTGTTCGCCTACAAGACGCTTCTGTATACAGTGTTCGGCACCGGCGTTCTCTCGTTCTTTGTGTGGGCCCACCACCAGTTCATCGCCGGAATCGACCCGCGCATGGCCAACATCTTCACGGTCACCACGCTGATCATCAGCGTGCCCATCGCCGAGATGTGCTTTCTCTACATCGCCACGCTGTACGGCGGCTCGATCCGCCTGACGGTGCCGATGCTGTGGGGCCTCGCTTTCCTTGGCGAGTTCTTGCTCGGCGGCGTCACCGGCATCTTTCTCGGCGCCTCGGGCGCGGACATCTACTTCCACGACACCTACTTCGTGGTCGCGCACTTCCACTACACCTTCGTGCCGATCGCCGTCATTGGCTTCTTCATGGGATTCACCTTCTGGTTCCCGAAGATGTACGGTAAAATGTTGAACGAGACGCTCGGCAAGATCCACTTCTGGATCACGATCGTCGGCTTCAACTTGATCTTCATCCCGCTGTTCTTTACGGGCCTGTGGGGCGACCACCGCCGCATCTACAACTACGCCCACTTCCAGGATTCGGCGAAGCTCGAGTTGGTGCACGACCTGCGCGTCGTCGCGACCATCGGCCTGCTGATCATGATCAGCGCTCAGGTCTTCTTTCTCATCAACCTGGTGAAGACGTTCATGAGCAAGCAGCCCAACTGTGGGCCGAACCCGTGGCAGTCGAACACCCTCGAGTGGACGACGCCCTCGCCTCCTGGACACGGCAACTGGGCCGAGCTGCCCAAGGTCTACCGCGGCCCCTACGAGTACTCGATCGAGGGTCGTGAGTCTGACTTCTGGCCGCAGAACGAGCCGCCGAAAGACTCTGACACCGGCGCGTCTGCAGCCATCACTGCCACCAAAGCGGCCAACGACAAGCTGGCCACCGAT
>JANNAY010000232.1:0-9871 GCA_031384945.1 Deltaproteobacteria bacterium | reverse complement strand
CCGCGCTCTACTTTCTGTTGTCGGCGCAGCTGATGGCGGTCGCGCAGATGCTCATCTACTCGGGCGCCATCGTGGTGCTCTTCCTCATCGTCGTGACGCTCTTGCCCGAAGGTGGACAAGAGAAGCTCACCGCCGGCGGCTTGTTCTACGCAGCCATCGCCGGCGTCGCCGTCCTCGCCGTCTTCGGCGGCGCGCTGTCGGCGTTCACCGCCGCCAGCGGCACGCTGCCGACGATGTCGTCGACCGGACCGTCGGTGAAAGAGGTCGGCCGCCCGCTCTTCAACCACTTGATTGTGCCCTTCGAGCTCACTGCGCCGCTGCTGCTGGCGGCCATCGTCTCGGCCATCGCGCTGTGGCGCCGCCAAGAAGGCCCGCGCGAGAAAGGGGGCATCGCATGAACGCCATCACCCCCGAGATTGTCGTCGTCTGCTGCGCCTTCTTCGTCTTCGCCTGCGGCGCCATGGGCGTCGTCTACCGAAAGAACCCCATCGCCGTGCTCATGAGCATCGAGCTCATGATCAACGCCGCCATTCTCGTGCTGATCCTTGGGTCGCGCGTGCACGGCAACGCTGAAGGCCAGAGCGCCGGCCTGCTCGTCCTCGTCCTCGGCGCCGCCGAAGCCGTCGTCGGCCTCGCCCTCGCCCTCGCCGTCTTCCGCGGCCGCCGCGCCGACGTCGACGCCGCTTCGGAGATTGCCGGATGAACCAGTTGCTTCCCTGGGTCTGGGCCTTCCCGCTGCCCTTCTTGCTGCTGAACGTCTTTGGCTTCCCGAAGAAGCCAGGACAGCTCTCGTTCGTCGGCCCCCTCGCCATCTTCGTCGTCGCCGTCGCCTACCTCATGGGCGATCACCAGCCGGTCAAGCTCGTCTTCGCCGACGTGATGCCGTTTTTGCCCGACAGCGCCCTGCGCTTCACCATCGACGGGCTCGCCGCCGTCATGTTGGCCGTCGTCGGCGGCGTCGCCACCTGCGTCTTCGTCTACGCCATCAGCTACATGCACGACGACGAGCGCGCCCACCGCTTCTTCGCCTTTCTCGACTTCTTCGTCGCCGCCATGTGCCTGCTCGTCGTCGCCGGCAACCTGACGGTGCTGCTGGCCGGCTGGACGGGCGTCGGTATCGCCTCGTTCTTGCTCATCTCGTTCTGGTGGCAGCGCACCGGCGTTGGCGGGGGACCGCTGCAGGCCGGCTTTCTCGCGCTCGGCGCCAACGCCATCGGCGACGCCGCGCTGCTCGTGGCCGCGGTCGCTTTGCCCAAGGGCGGCGGCGCGCTCGACACGCTGGCCACCACGGCCCCGCAGGCCACCGGCGGCGTCTTCTTGATCGGCTTGTGCCTCGTCACCGCCGCCGCGGCGAAGTCGGCGCAAGGTCCGCTGTGGTTCTGGCTGCCGTCGGCCATGGCGGGTCCCACGCCGGTGTCGGCGCTCATTCACGCCGCCACCATGGTCGCCGCCGGCGTCTACTTGCTGGTGCGCGTCTCGCCGCTGCTCGCGCTCTCGCCCGAAGTCATGACCATCGTCGTGGTCACCGGCATGAGCACCGCGCTGCTCGGCGGGCTGGCGTCGCTCTGGCAGACCAACTTCAAGCGCGGCATCGCCTACTCGACGGCGTCGCAGCTCGGCTGGATGTTCGTCGCCGTCGGCATCGGCGCCCCGTTCGCCGCCTTCTTTCACCTCGTCACGCACGCTGCGTTCAAGGCCATGTTGTTTCTCGGCGCGGGCACGGTGATTCACGCCACCCACCACGAAGAAGACATCCGCAAGGTGGGCGGCCTCGCCAAAGACCTCAAGCTTACGCACGCCTTCTTCGTCATCGGCGTCCTCGCCTTGATCGGCACGCCGCTCATCACCGCCGGTGGCATCTCGAAAGAAGCGATCCTCGCTGCCGCCCACCACCACATGGACGGTCCGCACGGCCAGCCGTGGGTCTTCTACTGCTTGCTCGCCGGCGTCTTCATCACCGGCGCCTACGCCGGCAGGCTGTGGTTCGGCATCTTTCACGGCGACAAAGGCGAGTCCTCGCGCCACGTGCACGCCGATCACCTGGGCGGGTTTGACCTGCCGCTGATCCCGCTCGCCGTCGGCGCCATCGGCCTCGGCTACCTCGAAGCGTCGACCCACATTCTTTCTGGCTTGCTGAAGGGCGCTGTCATCGCCCCCGCCGAAGTGCACGCTGTCCCCGACGCGCTCGGCGTCGGCGCCTTTGTGCTCGGCCTCGCCGGTGTCGCCGCCGGCGTCTGGTTGGCGAAGAAGCCGCAGAAGGGGCTGCCTGTTCCGCCTGACGCGCTGAGCGCCGGCCTGCTCGCCGAGCTGCGCGTTGTGCCCGCTGGCGTGGCGAGCTTCCACACCGGCAAGGTGGGCCGCTACCTGCTGGTCACGATGCTCGGCCTCGCCATCATCGCCGGGCTCGCGCTGCGGCCGCCGACGACGCCGTTGCCGAAGACGGCGACAGAGGCGGCGCCGTCGAAGAAGAAGAAGGCCGAGATGAACCCCGCGCTGCGTGATGCGGCCAAGAACAACACGCTGCGTCCGCGCAAGCTCACCGGCAACCCGCGCGGCGTCGTCGCACCGGCCACGCCGCCACCGCCAACGCCGCCCAAGCCGCCGTCTGCGACCGCGCCCGCCCAGAGAGAGAACCAATGAACCACGACTTCGCCAGCACCATGGCCTCGCTGGGGGGCATGTCCTGGGTCAACCGCGCTGAGGTCGCCCTCGTCGTCGGCTGCCTCGTGCTGCTCGGATTTGCGCCGAAGATCGATCGCTCGCGGCTCGTGCCAGCGACCATCGGACTCTTCTGCGCCGGCGTCGTCGTCTTTTGCGGCCAGCACGAGACGGCCCTCGCCCGCGCCGGCCTGTTGGCGGTGGGTGGGGCCCTCGTCGGCGGCATCTTGCTGCTCTCGTCGGCTGAGCTCTACGACCGCAAGCAGACGCCCGAGGCCGCGGCCCTGCTGCTCATCGGCGGCATCGGCGCCATCGTGCTCGTCAACGGCGCCAACCTCTTAGAGCTCGCGCTTGGCGTCGAGATGATCTCGCTGGCCGGCGCCGCCCTCGTCTCGCTCGGACAAGGACAGCGTCCCCTCGAGGCCGCCTTCAAGTACTTCGTGCTGACCGCCGTCACCTTCGCCACGCTGCTGTTCGGCATGGCGCTGGTGTTCCTCGGCACCGGCTCCCTCGACATCCCCGCCCTCGGCGCCGTCGAAGGCGGCCGCCTCGCCTTCGTCGTCGTCGGCGTCGCGTTCTTCGCCATCGGCCTCTGCTTCAAGCTCGCCGTCTTTCCGGTGCACTTCGGCGCCCTCGACGCCTACACCGCCGGTCCGTCGTCGTTCGTGGGCTTCATCATGGTGGTGTCGAAGCTCGGCGCCGCCGTGGCCCTCGCCCGCCTCGTCACCGGCGCCGGCGAGGTGCTCGCGCTGCCGCTGGTGGTCGCTGGACTGCTCTCCATCGTCGTCGCCGTCATCGCCAGCTTCGCCCAGACCGATCTGCGTCGCTTGATGGCCTGGTCGGCCGTCGCCCACGCCGGCTTTCTCGCCGTCGGCGCCGCCAGCGGCACGACCCCGGTGCAGACGGTCGTTTTCTACGTCATCGGCTACGGCGCGGCCGCGCTGCTCGGCTTCGCCTGCCTCGCCGGCACCGGCACCGGTCCGGTGCCGCTCTCGGCGCTGCGCCCCGGCGGCAGCGTTCACCTCGGACCGGCCCGCGCCATCGGCCTGATGTTCTCGCTGCTCTCGCTCGCGGGCGTGCCGCCGTTTCCCGGCTTCTGGACCAAGCTCGCCGTCTTGCAGGCCGCCTGGGGCAGCTGGGGCATCGGCGTCGTCGCCGTCGCGGCCATCGGCGGCGTCGTCGGCACCGTCTACTACCTGCGTCCGTTGCCCGACCTGTTTGCCCAGGCCGCCGAGACGCGCAGCGAGTCGACCTTCGGCGCGCTCGCCGCCACCGGCCTCGGCCTCTTCGCCGTCGTCTTTCTCGGCTTGATGCCCGGCCTCGCCTGGGCCCTCGCCGGCCGCTGAGCACCGGCAGCTGGCGCCGCAGGCCACCGAGCGAAAGCTGAGGCTCAGCGGCGGGCGACGTAGACGGCGGCGGGGCGCTTGGCGGTGACGCGGCGCCCCGCTGCCTTTTCGACGCGTCCATCGACGAGCAGCTGGGCGAAGCGCTTGCGAAACGCCCCGGCGCCAAGGGGCCGCTGCAGCAGAATCTCGTGCACGTCTTGCAGCTCGCGGATGGTGAACGGCCGCGGGGCCAACGCGAAGGCTGTGTCTTCGGCGCGGGCGACGCCGTCTCTGACGCGGGCGAGGGCGCCTTTGACGATGGCGTCGTGGTCGAAGGCGAGGCCGTTGGCCTCGGCGACGTCGACGAATGCGGCGTGGGCGGCGTCGGATCCGCCTTTGACGAAGGCGGCGACGTCGGGGGAGACGAGGGCGAAGAAGGCGACGGAGACGGTGCGGCCGCGGGGGTCGCGGTTGACGTCGCCGTAGACGCCGAACTGCTCGAGCAGCACCAGGTCGGGCGAGAGCGAGGTCTCTTCGTGCAGCTCGCGGGCGGCGGCCTCGTCGAGGGATTCGCCGCCGCTCTGGTCGTCGTTGGCGCGCAGGCCGTCTGCGGCCGCAGTGCCCGACGAGGCGTCGCCGACGTGAAGGAAGCCGCCGGGCAGGGCGCGCTTGCCCTTGAAGGGCTCGCGGCCACGCTCGATCAACAAGACCTGCAGCCGGCCGTCGCGGATCGTCAGAACGACGATGTCGACGGTGACTGCAGGTCTCGCGATCTCAGCGAGATCGAAAGGCTCAGTGGTGGTGGTGGCCACCGGGACCATGCACGTGGCCGTGCTGCTGCTCGTCTTTGCTGGCGGCGCGGACTTCGACGACGGTGATCTCGAAGTTGAGCACCTTGCCGGCGAGCTCGTGGTTGAAGTCGAGGGTGTAGGTCTTGGCGTCCATCGCGGTGATGCGGGCGTCCATCTCGTTGCCGTCGGGGGCGGTCGCCGTCACGTGGTCGCCGACAGCGTAGGCGCCGGGGGGAAACTTGTTCTTCGGCACCGTGTGCACGCGGGCGTCTTCGCGGACGCCATAGCCCTCTTCGGGTTTGACGACGACGGTCTTCTTGTCACCGGCCTTCAGACCCTCGAGCTCGCGTTCGAGCCCCGGGATGATGTTGCCCGAGCCGTGCAGGTACCAGAGCGGCTGGCCCTTCTCGGACGCGTCGACGACAAAGCCGCCGTCGATGGTGAGCTTGTAGTCGATGGCAACGGCGGACTTCTTCCCGATCTGCATGCAGGCTCCAACGAAAGAGGCGCCGTCGTAGGAGTCGGCGGTGTCGACGTCAACGTCTTGCTACAACCGTTTCATGGTTGCCGCCGTCGCCTCCCTCTCGCGCCTCGATCTGGTCCGTCAACACATGCGCGACCTCGACGTGCTCCTGGTGCGCAGCACCGATCGCTATTTGAACGAGTACGTGCCCGACGACGAGAGCACGCGGCTGTGGGCCACGGGCTTCTCCGGCTCCATGGGTGACGCCGTCATCACCGCTGATGCACTCCATCTGGTGGTCGACGGGCGCTACACGCTACAGGCGTCGCGTGAAGTGCCGTCGGCGATCGTGACGACGACAAAGACGGGGCAGAGCATCGAGCTCGGCTGGCTCGAGCTGCTCGGCACCATCGCCAGGGGCAGGCGCGTCGGCGTCGAAGCCGACCGCGTCTCGCTGTCGCTGTGGCGCACGATCGAGGCCCACGCCGCCAAAGACGGCTGGACGCCGGTGCCGCTGCCGGTGTCGCCGATCGAAGCCGCGCGCGGCCCACTGCCGGCGACGACGACGACGAAGACGTGGCCGATCGATCCGCGGCTGTCCGGGCGCACGGTGCGCGAGCGCGTGGTCCTGGGCACGAGCGTGCTCGACGAGCACAAGCTCGACGGCCTGTTGATCACCGCCCTCGACGAGCTCGCCTGGATCACCAACCTGCGCGGCGACGCCTGTGCCTACCAGGCGCCGTGGCGCGGCCAGGGACTGACGACGCGCACGGCGATCCGCGTGCAGCTCGATCGACAGGCCCTCAAAGGCGCCGTCGAAGCCGGCGTCGACATCGTTGACGACGTCGTCAGCGGCCTCGACAAAGGCGCCCGCGTCGGCGTCGACCCCGCCACCGTGCCCTACGCGCTCTGCCTGAAGCTGGCCCGGCAGGGCTGCGTGCTCGTCGAGGTTGCGAGCCCCTTTGCGCTGCTGCGCACCAAGAAGACGCAGCAAGAGCTCGACCACATGGCCGACGCCTTTGGCCGCGCCGACCGCGTCGTCGACGAGGTGCAGAAGTGGTTGGCGAAAGAGCTGGGCAAAAACCACCCCGTTTCTGAGGCTGACGTCGCCGACAAGACCGCCGAGCTCTTTACAAAATCAGGCGCGTTCGGTTTGTCATTCAAGGTCATCAGCGCCGTCGGAAAGAACGGCGCCATCATCCATTATTCAACACCCGACAAGAGCCGCCGCGTCAAGAAGGGCGAGCTGTTTCTTCTCGACACCGGCGCCTACTACGACGGCGGCTATGCGACGGATTTGACGCGTACGTTCTTGGCAGGTCCATCGACGACGAAGGCCTCGAAAGAGCAGAAGCGACTGTATACTTTGGTGCTTAAGTCTGCGATCGCCGGCATGAGCGCGCGCATCCCGGTGGGCAGCACCGGTGAGCAGCTCGATGCCCTCGTGCGCGACGCCCTCTGGCGCAACGGCCTCGACTACGGCCACGGCACCGGCCACGGCGTCGGCGTCAACGTGCACGAGGCGCCGCCGAGCATCCGCATCGGCTCGCGCATCCCCGTCGAGGTGGGCCAGGTGTTCTCGATCGAGCCGGGCGTCTACCTGCCCGACTGGGGCGGCGTGCGCATCGAGAACCTGTGCACCGTCGTCGACGATCCGGTCGAGCCGCCGTCGGGCGTGGCGCGCAGATTCTTGCGGGTGAAGCCGCTGACCTTCTCGCCCCTCGACCGCCGCCTGATCGACCGCAAGCTCCTCACCGACCACGAGAAGCGCTTTCTCGTCTGGTTCGCGCGCGGCAGCTCGAAGATCCTGCCGCCGACGTGCTGAGTGTGCTTCGGGCCGTCGCCGCCTTGTTCTTCGGCGGTGTGTTCGGACTCGAGGGCAAGGGCCGCTGAACGCCGGACGAATTTGCCGCTGGCCCTCCCAGCAGTGTTCGACGCGCGCCCTCCCCCGCCGCACGTGGCCGGTCCGTCGTGGCGAAACCCACGACGACCGACCTCCACCACCAGACGACGTCGCCTGCGCGGCGCCGTCCGTTGTCGGACCCACGCCTTGCAGCGTGCCGACCCTGCTCCCAAAGAGCCTGTCGTGACGGAACTTTGACCTCGTGGCGCACGCGTACGCCGGAGGGCCCGTGACCGTGGGTGGCCAACCCGTTTGCGATGGCCGCGTCGTCTTCTCCGCCGCCGACCACTTCAATGTCGGTGCCAGCGTTGACGTCGCGTTCGGCCGCGGCAGCCAACGAAAAAGAGATGAGAAGCGTTCCACTTCCCATCTCTCTTCGTTCCATTCGCCGTCGAAACGACTCAGCGCAAGCAGACAGCGCGGTCGCCGCCGAAGCGACGGCGGAAGTCGACGTAGACGTGGCACGAGTCGGGCTTCGACGCGGCGAGCAGCACCTTCTCGTCGTCCATCGCCTTGAGCGCCGCATCGAGCGGACCGCGCAGCGTGCCCGCCGACGTGGCCGAGCCAAACGACAAGTACTCATCGACGAAGCGGCGGACGTCGAGGTCGCTCAATTCGGCGGCGCCTTCGACGGCTTTGACGCGGACGGCGACGGCGGGGAACGCCTCGTCGGTGACGCGCTTCGAATCGCGGCAGACCTTCTTGCACTCGGCGTAGTCGTCGTCGTGCAACCACTTCTCGGAGTGGCCGTCGGTCGTCGACACCAGGCGGTTGTATGTCTTGCCGTCTTTGCCGCCGCCCTCGTTGGCCGAGTGCAACGACGACAACACGTAGCTCGGCGTGCCGTGCGCCCACATGCCGCGCTTGTTGTTGATCGCGGTGCGCTGCGCCTCGATGAGCTCGGCGTCGGCGGGCTTCTCGTCGACCGACATCGCCATCGCAAAACCATTCTCAATGTGCGACTTCGCGAGGTCTTTGCAGTTCATGAGAAGACGGCCGTAGCCATCTTTCTTGCCATCGGTCTCGCAGTGCCACACGCCATGCTGGGCGTGCTTCGTGGCGAGCTTCGCCAACACCCACATCTCTTTCTCCGTCCACGTGCCCCATGAATGCACCGGGCCGAAGGATTCAAGTGTGTTGTAGCCTGACAAGCGCGACTGCGAACCTTTGTAGGCACCCGCCTGCGGGCGAAACGAGTCGCCGTCGTTGAAGAAGACGGGCGTGGCTTCGCCGTTGATGAAGACCTTGGTCAACGTGTCGGCGCGGGACGGCGCACTGGCAAAGGCGCAAACGGTCAGAGCGACGACGACGGCGAGCGAAGAGCGACGGTTCATGGGCGCAGCAAACCTGCTCGCGCCGTCGCGGTCAACCGCGAGAGCCGACCCGCAGAACGACGACAGCGTCCGCCAACGACGACAAGAAAACGACCCGGACGATCAGGCGCCGGCAGGACGCAGGCGGCGGCGGGCTTCGATGACGCGGGCGCGGGCTTCGTCGACGGTGTCGCCGACGGCGCAGAGGTGGCCCATCTTGCGCCCGGGGCGCGGCTCGGTCTTGCCGTAGAGGTGCAGCTTCACGCCCGGCACGGCGAGGGCCTCGTCCCACCCGGGCTCGCCGGCGGACCACTCTTCACCCAACAAATTGGCCATCGCGGCCGGACGAAACAGCGTGACGTCGCCGAGCGGCAGGCCGCACACCGCGCGCAGCTGCTGCTCGAACTGCGACGTCGAACAGGCGTCGATCGAGAAGTGTCCAGAGTTGTGCGGGCGTGGCGCGAGCTCGTTGACGATGAGCTTGCCAGCGGCGGTGCCGTCATCGACGAGAAACATCTCGACCGCCAGCACGCCGACCAGATCGAGCGCCTTGGCCACGCTGATCGCGAGGTCGACAGCGTTCTTCTTCACAGCTTCGGGCACGCGCGCCGGCACGACGGTGACGTCGAGGATGTGGTTCGTGTGCAGGTTCTCAGCGACGTCAAACGTCGACAGCGCGCCGTTGCGCCCCCGCGCCACGATGACCGAGAGCTCGCAGCTGAAGCCGACGTAGCCCTCGAGCACGCCCAGCGGTTGGCCGAGCCGGTCCCACGCCTCGTCGACGTCGTCGGGCTTCTGCAGCTTCGTCTGGCCCTTGCCGTCATAGCCGAAGGTCGCGGTCTTCAAGATCGACGGCAGGCCCAACGCAGCGACGGCTGCGCGCAATTCGTCGACGCTGGCGACGGCGCGAAACGGCGCCACCGGATAGCCGTGCGTCGACAGAAATGTCTTCTCGCGCAGCCGGTGCCGCGTGGTGTCGAGCACGAGCGGCGCCGGAAACACCGGCACGATCTCAGCGACCGCCTGGAGCGTCTCGTAGGGCACGTTCTCGAATTCGAAGGTGACGACGTCGACGGCGCTGGCGAATTTCACGGCGGTGCCGATGTCGTCGTAGTTGGCCGACCACTCGACGTCAGCGACTTGTCCGGTCGGGCAGTCGGGCGCCGGATCGAGCGCGTGCACGCGATAGCCCATGCGCCGCGCGGCGATCGCAAACATGCGGCCCAGCTGTCCCCCGCCGAGGATGCCGATGGTCTTGCCAGGCAGCGTGACCGGACCCTTCATGAGCCCGGTGGTGTCACTCGTCGTCGAGGTTGAACAGGCCCTCAGGCACGCGCAGCACGACTTTGTCGCCGACGCTGTCGACGATCGGCGGCACGAAGGGCACGAGCACGATCTTGCCCTGCGGCGTCTTTACT
>JANNAY010000127.1:0-1699 GCA_031384945.1 Deltaproteobacteria bacterium | reverse complement strand
GGCCAGGGCCTGCAGGTCGGGGATCTCTTGCAGGCAGGGCAAGCAGTACGAGGCCCAGAAGTTGACGACGACGACCTTGCCCTTGTGCGCGGCGAGGATCTTCTCGGCGTAGTCCTTGTCGTTGACCGGCGCCATCTTCGGCGTCGGCATCGTCGTCTTCTCCGACTTCTCTGTCGCAGACGGCGTCGGCGGCGCGGCAGCAGTGACGAAAAGTGTCAGCGCAAGGTGGAGCATGATGTGCATCGTATGAGCCGCCTGCCCCGTCGACCAGAGGCCAGTGTTACGGTGGCCACATGGAGCTGAACGACATCCTCACCGTCGCCATCAAAGGCGGCGCCAGCGACATCCACTTGAAGGCCGGGCTCCCGCCGATGTTCCGCATCGACGGCTCGCTGGTGCCGCTGAAAGACGCGAAGCGGCTGTCGCCCGAAGACATCGGCCGCATGGCGGTCAGCATCATGAACAACTTCCAGAAAGAGAAGTTCAAAGACGAGAACGAGATCGACCTCGCCTACGGCGTGCCCGGCCTCGGACGCTTTCGCGTCAACGTGTTCATGCAGCGCGGCACCGTCGGCATCGTCTTCCGCGTCATCCCCTTCAAGATCATGACGATCGAGCAGCTGAACCTGCCGAAGTCGATCGAGAAGATTTGCCACGAAGAGCGTGGCCTCGTGCTCGTCACCGGCACCACCGGCTCGGGCAAGTCGACGACGCTGGCGGCGATGATCGACCAGATCAACACCAACCGCACGGCGCACATCTTGACGGTCGAAGACCCGATCGAGTTCTTGATCCGCGACAAGCGCAGCGTCGTGAACCAGCGCGAAGTTGGCGTCGACACCAAGAGCTTCGGCCGCGCGTTGAAGAGCGCCCTGCGCGAAGACCCCGACGTCATTCTCGTCGGCGAAATGCGCGACCTCTAGACCATCGAGATCGCGATGACCGCCGCCGAGACGGGCCACCTCGTGATGTCGACGCTGCACACCCTCGACGCCCCCGAGACGATTACTCGTGTGGTGTCGGCGTTTCCTCCCTACCAGCAAAAGCAGGTTCGCTTGCAGCTGGGGTCGATCCTGAAAGCCGTCATCTCGCAGCGCCTCGTGCCCCGCGCCGATGGCCGCGGCCGCGTCGCCGCCGTCGAGATCCTGCGCGCCACCGCCCGCACCCGCGAGCTGATCGAAGACAAAGACCGTACGAAAGAGCTGCACGACGCCATCCAACAAGGTGTCACCACCTACGGCATGCAGACCTTTGACCAATCACTCATGGGACTCTTGACCCGTCAGCTCATCACCTACGAAGAGGCGATGCGGCAGACGACGAACCCCGACGACTTCGCGCTGCGCGTCTCGGGCATCGGCGGCACCTCCGACTCGTCGTGGGACGGCTTCGATCAGACGAGCCAGCGACCTGGCGTTCAGCCTGGTCAGATCCCCGGCATGGCGAACCCCGGCGGGCCGCCGGCGCCGGCGCCGTCTCCCTTTCAGCAGCAACCGCCGCAGCAACCGCGCCCGCAGCCTCCCGCCCAGATGGGACAGCAGCAGGCGACAATGCCGCCCGGCTACCGCCCGCCGTCAGGCCCTGTCCCCGTCGCTCCTCGTCCGGCGCCGCAGCCTGCGCAGCCCGCGGCGAACCCGAACGACGAGTTCAAGATCGAGCGTTTCTGAGCCTCAGCCCAGCAATGCACAACCTGGGTTGA
>JANNAY010000089.1:0-2153 GCA_031384945.1 Deltaproteobacteria bacterium | reverse complement strand
GGTGCGCACGCGCCCGACCTTCGCGGTCACGACGAGACCGGCCTTCTCTAAGACCGAGACGTGCTTCTTCATGCCCGTGAGGGTCATGCGGAACTTGTCGGCGAGATCGGTGATCGACGCGTCGGCGTGGGCGAGGTGTTCGAGCACGCCGCGGCGGGTCACGTCAGACAGCGCGGCGAACGAGGCGTCGAGTTGGATGTACGTATACTGCACCATGTGGTTCAGTATTCTACAGGCCGCCTCGACGCAACTGATCGCTCCCGTTTCACCCGTGGTGAACAAAGGCGCCGGCCCAGCCTCCGACGGCGATGTTCAACGGCCTTCATGCTGACGGCGCGTCGCTGATGATCAAGCGCAGGCCGACGTCGCAGGCGTCGAGCGCGCGCAGGTGACCGTACCGCCGGTCCCAGCTGCCGTCCTCGAGATCGCGCTGCACGTCGCCGACGACGCGGTCGATGACGGCCGGTTGCATGCGCGCGAAGCCAGAGGTCGCGGCCCGCGCGCCCGGGTCGAGCACGCGCTCGGGGTGCGCCCAGAACGAGCCGAGCATCCAGTCTGGCGTGTCGCGCGGCACCGGCAGCACCTCGACGCGTGTGGTGCCGCCCAACCACGCCGCCAGCTGATCGAGCGGCGGAAAGATGCGCGCGTCGAGCGTCGCCACCTCGTGGAGGTAGTCGGCCATCAGCCACATCGCGTTTGAGATGCGCGCGTCGACGGTCATGATGACGACGGGGCCGCGGGCGACGCGCCGCAGCTCGCGCACGCCCGCCTCCTGCTCCGCGTCCCAGTGGTGCACGGTGAGCACCGCCAGTGCGGCGTCGACGCTGTCGTCGCGCAGCGGCAGCTCGCCAGCGCTCGCGCGCAGGGCCGGCGCAAGATCACGCCCGCGCTGCGCCGCCATCACATCGCTCGGCTCGATCGCAATGACGTGGCGGCCCCGAGGCTCGTACGAGCCCGTGCCCGCGCCGACGTTGACGACGGTGCGCGCGTCGCCGAGCGCGGCGTCGATGCGGGCGCGGAAGCGCGCGTCTTCGCGGCGCGTGACGCCGTATCCGGCGCCGATGCTGTCGTACCGCGGCTTCTCGTTCATCGCGCCACGCTCGTGCGCCGCCTGGCGCAGGGCAACCGACCACGCCGGCGCGCGAGGATGGGCACGTCGGCGGGCACCGGGCGAGGCTCGGGTAACGCCGCCTCGAACTTCACGAACGACCGAAAAGCCGATCGGGAACGACGACGAGAGCGCTTCGTCGCAGGAGCTTCCTGGCGACACGCACCGTTTGAAAGATTCCTGCACCCGCGAGCAGCAAGCCCATGCAACTCGCAGCTGCCACAAACGCGGTGTCGCTGTTCAACTCGACGCCTTCGGTTCCGACCACCGAGAGGATGCCGTACCCGGCGATGGCAGCGAAGAACGCAAGCACCAAGACGCAGGGCACAAGCAGTGTCACGACGATGAGCGTGCGCACGAGGCGCCCTTCGTCCCACGCCTTCGACCTGCATCGAGCACAAACGAGTACCTCCGTCGGGACGAAACGACTTGGCTTTCCGTGCCTCGGACGTGCCGTGTGCCTTTGCAGCGTGTTCGTACCCGAGCAACCGGGGCACTGCCGCGAGGATGTGCCGAGCACCTCCTCACCAATGCTGATTGGCAGCTGCCGTGCCGCGGCAAGAAGGAGGGAATCGAGCATGCCTTGTCTTAGGCTGACCTCCATGAAGAAAGCAGGCGCAGAGCAGGCCGCGAAGAAAGCCGCGAAGCCGACGACGAAGCCGGCGACGAAGCCGGCATCGCGGAAGACGGCGACGGCAACAACGACGACGACGACGATGACGGCAGCAACGTGGGGTGCGGCGGTGGCGGCCCAGATCATCGCCGAGCTCGATCGGGTGCAGGGCCTCCTGAACGTCGGCATGACGGCTGCCGAAGTGTCCGCCACGCTCGCTCTGCCCTTCGCGCCGACGCCGGGATCCACCCTGCTCGCGCGCCTCGAGCCTCTGCCGCGACCCGACAGCTGGGACAGCGACAGCGATGCAGCACTGCGGCCCGTCGTTGGCGTCACTTTGTGAAGAAGGGCCGCGCCCTCGTCTACGGCGGCCGCGTCTAAGTCGAGTGGAATCACGAGCCCGTCGTGTCCGAGGCCGACTGCCTCGATTTC
>JANNAY010000088.1:0-3215 GCA_031384945.1 Deltaproteobacteria bacterium | reverse complement strand
TGCCTTGAGGTGCCCGGGCAGGGGAAAGGCGGGAGATGGGTTTGCCCCCGCGCAGCGGGGGTACTGGGGGCTCTGCGGCGCGGGCGATGCAAGGTTCTCGCGCCTCGCGCGATGTGACCAATCGTGAGTCCATGGGCGCGGCCGCGTCGGAGCGTTGTCGTCGACGCAAGGCGTGCGGCAACAACAGGCGCTTCGGCGCTGCGGGAAAGGGGAGGAGGCAACGTCGACGTCAACGGCGCGCCGCCTGAAAATCACCGCGCGCCGCCGACAGCCCCGCGGCTTTGCTGAAGGCGAGGCGCCCCCGCACATACGTCTGCTCGACGACACCGGTGAAGGTGCGGCCCGCATACGGCGTGACCTTGTGTCGGTGCTTGAGGGCGCCGCCGTCGACGACGAAGCTGGCGGTGTCGTCCCAGACGACGACGTCGGCGTCGAAGCCCTTCGAGAGCTTGCCCTTGCGCGTGCCAACGCCGGCGAGGCGGGCCGTGTTCTCGGCGTTCCACGCGAACATCTGCGCGAGGCCGTGGCCGCGCTCTTGCGACAACGTGTGCAGCACCGAGAGGCCGAGCTGCAAGCCCGCGATGCCACCCCACGCGCCCATGAAGTCGCCGGTCTCGGGCTTCTTCAACTGCGGCGTGCACGGAGAATGATCGCTGACGACCATGTTCACTGTGTTGTTGAAGAGACCATCCCACAGATCTTCACGGTTCTGCGGCTCGCGGATGGGCGGCGCGCACTTGAAGCGGGTCTCGCCTGCTGGCACGTCGTCACTCGTGAACGCCAGGTAGTGCAAACACGTCTCGGCCGTGATGGGCACGCCTTCGTCTTGCGCGGCTTTGAGCAACGGTAAAGCCGAAGCCGATGAGAGGTGAACGATGTGCGTGGGACAGCGGTGCTTGCGGGCCAGCGCGATCACCATGCGGATGGCGTCGTCTTCGGCGGCGCGCGGACGCGAGCGCAAATAGGTCGCGTAGCTGCGCGGATCGGCGCCCTCGCGTTTGAGCTCGGCCTCGGCCGCGTCGATGGGCGCGGGATGCTCGGCGTGCACGAGCAGCGTGACGCCGAGGTCGCGCAAGACGGGCATGGCGATGTCGAGGTCCGCTTCGACGACGTGGGGAAACTCATCGACGCCGGAAGGACAGGTGAAGCACTTCGCGCCGGGCACGCCGAATTCGGCGAGGCCTTTGAGCTCGGCGACGTTGCCGGGCACGACGCCGCCCCAGAAGGCGACGTCGACGTGCACTTTGCCGTCGAGGCTCTTGCGCTTCTCTTCAGCCGCGGTGCGCGACGTCGTCGCCGGGATGCAATTCAGCGGCATGTCGACGACGCAGGTGATGCCGCCGGCGGCAGCGGCTTCGGTGGCGGTCTGAAAACCCTCCCACTCGGTGCGGCCGGGCTCGTTGATGTGCACGTGGCTGTCGACGACGCCGGGCGTCACCAGCCGGTGCCCCGCGTCGATGAGCGGCACGTTGTTGTTCACCACATCGTGCGTCGTGATGTCGCTGATGACGCCATCGACGACGTGCAGCGTGGCCGGATGCAAGCCGCGCCCTTTGTCGGTCGCGAGCAACACCCGTTGGCCGCGCAGGTTGAAGGTCGTCGCCGTCGTCGAGGTCAGCTGCGTCGTGTGCGTCTTCATGTTCAACGATCCGTGTGGGCGCCCTGCGCCAACCATTTGCCCAGCAGCGCCCGCTCGTCGTCGGTCATGCCCGTGAGGTTGCCCAGCGGCATGGTCTTCGTCTCGACGGCACGAATGAGGATGCGGTCTTTGTGGGCGACGATGTCGGCGGGGTCTTCGAGCATGATGCCGACCGGCGGCGCCGCGAACGCCGGGTTCGTCGGCTTCTTCGCGTGGCACGAGGTGCAGCGCGCTTCGAAGATGACCTTCACCTGCGCCCACGGCACCTGGTCGCCCGACGCATCTGTCGTCGACGTCAAAGGCGCCGGCCGCGTCAGCAGCGCGATGGCCGAGAACGCCGCCACCACGCCGACGATGATGACCGGGTGGGTCTTCTGGCGGATGTTCATCGCATATTTGACGCCGACGCCACCGACAAACACCAATCCAAGAATCAGCCACGCTTTGTCGTCAGCGTACAATCCTGGAAAGTGATTGCTCAGCATGGTGAAGAGCACGGGCAGCGTCAGATAGTGGTTGTGCGTCGAGCGCTGCTTGGCGCGGTAGCCATACGACGCGTCGACCGGCACGCCGGCAGTCGTCGCCGCCAGCATGTGCCGCTGCGACGGGATGATGCGAAAGAACACGTTGCTCGCCATGATGGTGCCGAGCATCGCGCCCACCTGCAGAAACACCGCGCGGGGTGAGAAAATCTGCAGCAAGCCGTAGGCGGTGGCGACAATGAAGACCAGGCCGACGACGGCGAACACACGGTTGTTCTTGATGACGGGCGTGCGACACAGCACATCGTAGACAGCCAATCCAGCGAGCAACAAACCCAGCGAGATGCCGACCGCTTGCGGATAGCTCAGCGTCGACGACGACTCGACCAGCATGGCCCGGCCGCCGGCGTAGTAGACGACAATGAGCAACAAGAATCCGCTGACCCAGGTGGTGTAACTCTCCCACTTGAACCAGTAGAGCGTGGGCGGCAGCTCTTCTTTGAGCAGCGTCTTGCGCTTGACGACCTCGTAGAAGCCGCCCGAGTGGGTCATCCACAGCTCGCCGACGACGTCGCCTTCGCGCTTCTTCAGCGGCGACGCGAGGTGGCTGTCGAGCCACATGAACAAGAAAGAGTCACCGATCCACATGATGGCGGCCACGATGTGGGCCCACCGGACGATGACGTTCAGCCACTCCTGCAAAAACGCCGGCATGCCCCTTTGTTGTCACAGACCGCGCCCCGTCTCAAAGTCCCGCGCTGCGGCTCAAGTTTCGCTGCGCCGCGCCGACGTGATCGGTATGGGAAGCGCAGAGGCGAGGCGACGAGACGACGACACCCTCGAGATCGTCTGGATCGGGCACATCACCGTCGCCGACGTCGAGCGGCTCGTGTCTGAGCTCGAGCGGGCGCCGGGGCGCGCCCGCTACCTCATCGTCGACGCGCGCAGCGTCACCGGCTTCGACGTCGCGGCCCGCGCCGAGGGCCCCCGCCTCGTGCAGGTGCTGCGCGATCAGGGGATGGAGCGGATGGTCGCGGTGTCGTCGTCGACCTTGGTCCGCATCGCCGGATCGGCATGGCAGGAACTGGCCGCCG
>JANNAY010000001.1:0-2548 GCA_031384945.1 Deltaproteobacteria bacterium | reverse complement strand
GAGAGCTCGAGCTGCGGCCGATCTTCTTTCGGCACGATGCGATCACCGACAGTGTGATCGGTGGGCGTCGACGCGCCGCACTGCTTACAGCCGGCCGCGAGCCCGACCACCGCCGCCAGGAGCAGGACGTGGGTCACGAGGCGCAGACGCGCGCTGCTGAGGTGGCGCGGACGCTGACGACCGAGGCGCGGGCTTTGGTGGCGGTGCATGAGACTCCCTCTTCGACGACGGCACAGAAGCAACTTCGGGTGGTGGCGAACCCTTCCAGAGCTCCCACAGCAAGATCGAGCTGGCGCAAGCCACGTTCAGGCTCTCGAGCGCGCCGCTGCCCGGGATGGCGACGACGTCGTCGGCCAGCGCCGTCAGCGCCGGCGACAGGCCTTCGCCTTCGCTGCCGAACAGCACGACGCTCTTGGTGGGCAAGCGCGACTTGCCCAGCGTCACGGTCGCGTGGCTCGAGGTGGCGAGCACGCGAAAGCCGCGGGCGCGCAGCGCCTCGAGGGCCGCTTTGCCGTCGCCTGTGTCGACGACCTCGCTGTGCTCGGCCCCGCCTTCGGCCGTGCGCAGCACCGCCGGCGACAACGGCGGCGTCGCGCCAGCGCGCAGCACGAAGGGCACGCCGAAATGCGCGGTCACGCGAAGAATGGCGCCGAGGTTGTGCGGGTTCTTCACGTTCTCGAGCAGCACCAGCGCCATGCGCTCGTCAGCGCCGAGCTTGTCTGCGAAGCGGATGACGTCGTCGACGCTGCCTTCGGCCTTCGCTTTGGCGAGAAACAACACGCCATCGTGGTGCACGGTCTCGGCGACGGCGTCGAGGTCGGCGTTGGTCTTCACGTGGTAGGCGATGCGCTTCTCGGCGCACATCTTCAGCACGTCTTTGAACAGCCCCACTGTCTCTTCGGTGACGTAGACACGCCGGATGTCGTGCGGCCGCGCGCGAAACAGCGCCCGACAGGCGTTCTGTCCGGCGACTTTGTGCTCGGGGGCGTTCAGCGACTTCGGATGGGGGGCACGCACGGGCGCAGGGTGCTCCCGCGTCGTCGTCGTCGTCAACGGCCCAGCGTCGGGCCACCGGCCTCATATCGCTGGCGGGTTCGTTGTCGGCGGCGGCGTCGGCGTCGGCGAGGGCGGCGTCAATCGTCGGGGTCCTGCTCATCCACCGGCCTCCGCGGGATCCTCAGAAATCAGAGGGCCCGCGCGCGGTGCGGGACGGCTCGTGTCGGCTACAGAACCCAACATGAGGTCGACGATGTCGTTTTCAGCCGCCGCATCCGCACGCGTGCTTTGTCTCGGAGGCTTGCTCGCCGCCTGCGCGCCAGCGCCGCGGGGCGGCGAGGGCGAAGAGTGCAACCGCGAAGCGGTCGAGCGCGACGGCTTCACGCAGCAGGTCGGCGTCTGCGACGAGGGCCTCACCTGCGTTGAGTACGACTTCGAATGCGGGCTCGGCCCGCCGGGGCTGCCCTGCCAGAACGAAGAGTGCCTCGACTGCGATGACCCGCAAAACCGTGCGTCGTGCCCAGACGAGTGACCGGCTACGTCTCGTCACCGTCGTCGGCGCCGTCGTCGGCGCCGTCGAGGCCGAAGCCGGCGCCGTCGTTGTCGGCGACGACGATCTCGGTGTCGTCATCGAGGTGCCAGAAGAAGTTGACCGCGTCGGTGAGAAAGTCGTGCTCTTCTTGCCACTCCATCAGCTTGTCGTCGTCGAGTTCGCGCTTGACCTCGAGGTCGAAGGTTGCGCCAGCGGTGATGCGGGGCAAGAGGGCGTCGTCGTCGAAGGTGACGGCGTAGACGCTGACATCGACGGCAGCGACCTCGTCGTCGACGTTGAAGAGGTCGTCGACGTTGGCGACGTTCTCTTTGACGAAGTTGGCGACGACGAATTCGCCGAGGTCGCCGCAGACGTCGTCGCCAGCGCGGGCGCGCTTCAGCAGCAGCGCGAGCCTCGTCGGCAATGCCTTGGGCTGCTCGTCGGCCCGTCCACGTTTGATCTCGGCGACGAATCGTCTCTTCATCACATGCTCCATGTCAGACGCTGATCAACGGCGAGCGACGACGTCGACGACGGCGCCGCACCAGCTGACGCACTCGCGGGCGTAAGAGACGACGGCGGCATCGGGGCCGTCGTCGCCGACGCCGTGGGCGCGCAGGCCGACATGCCGCGCGAGAAACAACGCGCGTGGCAGGTGAAAGCGCGAGGTGACGAGCCAGACGTCAGCGTCGCCGCAGAAGGCGCGGGCGTGTTTGATGTTGTCGAGCGTGCGGCGCGCGAGGTCGTCGACGACGAATTCGACGTCGCCGACTGCGCCTCTCATGTCGTCGACTTCGGCGCGCGTGCCGGTGAGAAACAAACTCTTCGCGTGTCCTTCGCGCACGAGACGCACGGCGCGCGCACATCGCGACCGCAGCATCGAAGAGCCAGGCAAGCAGCCAAGGACAACCGCGACGTCGACGTCGATGGCGGTCATGGGCACCTCCACAGCAGAGACCCACAACCCGGGTTGTGAGTCACGCGCTCCGTCTCCTTCTCCTCCCCTCCTCCCCGTAGCGG
>JANNAY010001657.1:0-9054 GCA_031384945.1 Deltaproteobacteria bacterium | reverse complement strand
CCGTGCGCTCGCATCAGCGCGTCGAGGGTCGTCGGCACAGGCACCCCGACGTTCGCACAGCTGGTGCGGATCGCTTCAGCCGCGCCTTGCAAGTCGCTGACGGCGCGCGTGCCCCGCATGCGCGGCGAGAGCCAGGTGACGGCGGTGAGCGCCGCGCGCAGCAGCATGTTGTCGGTGACGACGACCGAGACCACGGCGTTGGCCTGCACGGCGGGCTCTTGGCTGTTGCTGAAGTCACCGAAGGCCTTGCGCACGGCGACGTCGACCTTGCTGACCTCGCGCGAGTCACTGATGGTCATCGTGCGGCGCCCCGCCTTCATCATCGCCGCGAGCCACGGCGAGCTCTCGCGCCGCAGCGTCTCGACGTCGTCGAGGGTGAGCACGCCCGAAAGTCGCAGCAGCAAGATGGGCTCAAAGCTGGTGTCGACAATCAGCACAGGGCCACCCTCGCACAAAAGAAACGCGACCCCCGAGCGGGCCGCGTCCAGATCCACAACCCGGTTGTGAGCTCAGGGCGAGCCAAAGGCGGTGAACACCACGGGCAGCTCGATCTCGTTGCGGGTCAGCCCCGTCGCCGACGACAAGAACCACGTGCCAGTGACGAGGGCGTCGTCGGCGACGTAGACGCCGCTGCCGTCTTCGGCGCTGCCAGCGACGAAGTCGAGGGTGACGTCAACGACTGCGAGGTCGTCGAAGACGAGGTCGAAGCCGTTGTCGACGATGACGCGGCCGTCGTCGTCGCCGTCGTCGTTCTCGCCGCCGACATCGACGTCGGTGGCGACGTCGGCGATCTCGAGCGTCACCTGCGCCGGCGCCTCGAAGCGACGGCCGGCGAGCACGTCGACGACGTAGTCGCGGTTGTTGAGGGTGCGCGTGCGGGCGGTGCCATCGCCCATCAGGTCGTCGACGGCGGTCTGCACGGCGGCGAGGGTCAAGAACTCATCCATCTGGCAGCTGAAGGTGACGACGAGCGAGTCGCCGCCGACGAAGCGGCCGTCGTTGGCGACGAAGTTCTTGCTCACGGTCAGCGTCGCGGCGAGCACGTCGACGGGGGCCATCGTCGCCGTCAGCGTGACGGCGTCGACGCCGTTGTCGTCTTCGATGCCGGCGACAGCGAGGTTGAAGGCGATGGCGGCGTTGGCGTCGACGACAGCGTCGGCGTCGAGGATGACGTTGAAGACGACGCCGTTGTTGGCGACGTCGCCAGCGTCGATGTCGACGCCGCTGTTGACGGCGTTGACGGCGGTGACGATGGCGGCTTCAGCGTCGTCGAGGGCGGCGGCGTCGAGCACTTCGCTGAAGGTGAACGTCAGCGTGTCGTCTTCGCCAAGCAGGCCGTCGCCGCACGGACTCTGCACATCGGCGCGGGCGCCGACCACCGACGTCAACGTCGGCGCCAAATCAGGGTCGAAGTTGGCGTCGCTGACGATCGCCTCTTGGTTGGGCGTCAGCGTCAGGCCGTTGTCGTCGAGAACGACGGCGTCGTCGAGGTCGCCGAAGCTCAAGGTCGCGGCGGTGATGGTGAAGCTCTCGTCGCCGCGCAACGTGTAGAGAAAGCGGTTGCCGTTCAAGACCGCGTCACCCTGAATGTCGATGTTGGCGGCGATGTCGATGGCGTCAAAGGTGCCAGCGCGGCTGCCGCCGCTGAGCGTACCGTTCGCGATGATCGCGCCGACCTCGGTGCGGGTGGTGTCCGCGTCCATCTTCTTCGAGAAGGTGAACGCCAGCGTGTCGCCGGCTTCAATGGTGTTGTCTTCTTTGTCGGTGTTGGCGCCGAGCACGACGTCGACCGTGTCGATGGCGCCAGCGACCACGGGGGCCAGGATCGCCTGCACGATGAAGACGTTGCGCGTCGCTTTTGGCACCTGGTTGGCGGCGAGGTTGATGCCGATGTCGTTGGCGAGAGCGAGGTCGGTGACGCTCGCGCTGTCCATGGCGTCGAGGGCAAAGACGGCGTTGACGACGACGCCTTCGCCAGCGTTCAGCGTGTAGACAAAGCGCGTGCCGCCGAGCTGCGCCACGATCTCGTTGTCAGCGGCGGTGATGTTGTTGTCGGTGTCAAAGGCGTCGGCGGCGGTCAGCAGCGCGGCGAGGTCGGCCTGCACGCTGGCGACATCCATGGGCTCGCTGAAGGTCCAAACGATCTGGTCGCCCTCGACGAGTAAGTTGTTGTCTTGCTGGCCGCCGTTCAAGCGCGACGGCACGTTGACGTCGAGAATCACCTGCATCGTGTCGTTCTGCGCGTTGATGATGTTCAACGTCGGCACCGTGATGTCGCTGATGTCGAAGACGATGGTCTGCGTGCTGTTGGTGATGCCCGCGGCCGAGGTGACGTCGTGGGCGTCGAGCACCAGCTGCTCGACGTTGTTCTGACCGGTCAGGTCGACGAGCGCGCCAAGGTTCGTGACACGAAAGACCGTCGTGCCGATGTTGCTGACGTCGACGTCGACAAAGGCGCCGCCTTCTTCGAGGCGAAACTCGATCGCTTGCTCGGTCGACTCGATGTCCATCGCGCGGTCGAAGACGAGGTCAAAGGCGTCGCCGGTGGCGTAGTTGCCGTCTTCTCTGACGGCGGCGACGACGTTGCCGGCGTTCTTGTCGAAGACGACGCCCTTGGGTTCGGCCTGGTCGTTGGCGTTCACGGCGTCGCGCAGCGTGAAGACGGTCAGCGCGTTGCCGTCGCCGTTCTCGTCGCGCACGGTGAACGGCGGCAGCACGAGCGCGGTGCCGACGTCGACGCCGGCCGCGTTGAAGTCGCCGACGGGCAGGGCGTCGTCGAGCTGGTAGACGAAGCTGTACTCGAGGCCGGCGACCGTCTCGGTGACGGCGAAGGCTTCGTCGATGAAAACGACGTCGTGAATCCAATCTTCGAGGTTGTCGCGCGTGCTGGCGTCCATGGCGCGATCGAAGCGCAGGTCGAAGCGGGCGAGCTCGTCGACGAAGCCGTCGCCAACGACATCGCCGTCGACGTCGAGCACGCGGGCGCCGCCTTCGACGGCGAAGCAGGCGCCGTCGCCGCCGCAGATGCCGACGCCGGCGCCGACGAATTCGGGGGCGGCGCGCCGCGAGAACGACAGCGTGATCGAGGTGCCGGCCAAGAGCGCATCGTCGACGTCGCCGGCGAATTCGGCGAGCACGCTGTCGTCGTCGTTGACGCCGGCTTCGTCGAGTCCGGTCAGCCGCAAGATCGCGGTTTCGCCGCCGCCCGCGCCACCTTCGCCGGCGCCGCCGTCTTCGCCGTCTTGCCCAGGCGGCCCGGCAGGGCCCTGCGGTCCATCGACGCCGTTGACGCCGTCGACGCCGTTGACGCCGTCGGCGCCTTTGTCGCCTTTGTCGCCCTTGGCACCGGGCTCACCCCCGCAAGCGCTGACGAGACCGGCGACCGAGACGGCCGCGACGAGAGAGAGCGTCGAGTGGCTGCGCAACTTCATGTGTTTCCCCTGCTTGCTGGCTGAGCGGACGGCGGAGGTTCGGCGAGGTCGCCGCCCCGCAGCAAGCGCAGGGTCGTCATCGGTCGTGATCTTGGGGCCAAGAACAGGAAGACCATGCCGGGGCCGCGCTAGGGTCTGCCTGTGGATCTGTTTCCCTACCTGCAGCAGAGCCCGCTGCTCAGCGGCTTCTCCGACGACGGCATCCGCATCATCGAGTCTGTCTGCGTCGCCCGGCAGATCGACGTCGGCAACCCGATCTTCGTCGAGAAGATGCTGGGCGAGAGCGCGTTCTTGCTCGTCGCCGGCGACGTCTCGATCTCGGTCGAGAAGAACGGCGCCCAGCGCGAGCTGGCCGTGCTGTCGGCGCCCGACGTCTTTGGCGAAGTCTCGCTGCTGCAGCCGGGACCGCGGCGCGTGACGGCCCGCGCCCGCACGCCCGTCGGCGTCATCGAGATCCCGCGGCGCGACTTTCTCAACCTGCAGAAGCAGCGCCCGCAGGCCTGCATCAAGCTGTTGATGAACGTCACCGATCGTCTCGCCCAGCGGCTGCAAGAGACCGGGCCGCTGTTCGAGAAGCTCGTCGACGCCGTCTAGCCAGCCTTACGGGTTGGCGGCGCAGCGAAAGCCAAAGGCGTTGTTCGACACATTCGGGTCGATGCCCAGGCGCGTCACCGAGCGCAGCACATGGTCGGGGTCCGACCACGAGCCGCCGCGGATGGTCTTCGAGCCTGACGGCGCCTCGGGACCCTGCGGATCGCGTTCGGTCGACTTCAAGTAGGAGCTGGGGTCGTACCAGTCGGCGACCCATTCGGCGGCGTTGCCGGCGAGGTCGACGACGCCGTCGATGCTGGCGCCGGCGGCAAAGGCGCCGACGGGCGAGGTGCGGGCGAAGCCGTCGGCCTCACCGCGTGAGTTGGCGTTCTTGGCGTTCCACGGGCCCTCCCACGGGTAGATGCCCTTTCTGCCCTTGCGGGCGGCGTACTCCCACTCGGCCTCGGTGGGCAGGCGCTTGCCCACCCACTCGCAGTACTTCTTCGCGTCGTACCAGGTGGCCCCGACGACGGGATGCTGCGCAGTGGTCTCCCAGACGTCGTCGCCGACGGGGCCGACGGCTTTGCAGACGCGGGCGTCGACGCAGCGGCCGTAGTCGCCGAGGGTGACCTCGGTCTTGTCGAGCAAGAAGCCCGAGAGCGAGACCTTGTGGGCGGGCACCTCGTCGGGCTCGCCGATCTTCATGCCCATCTCGAACGAGCCGCCGCCGATGGCGACCATCACGTCGCGGTCCTGCAGCTCAGAGGGCGCCGTGCCCTTGCCCCCCTGCTTGAACGCAAACGATGTGCAGCCGGCGACCGCGACGACTGCGACGATGACGATGACGACGACAAACTTCACGGCGTGCTCCGATCAGACGAGTGGCCGGCGGGGGTGCGACGAGGCTCCGCAGGTGACGGCGGGGCTTTGGCCGCAGGAACCTGTGGAGTGTCGCCTGGCGGGAAAAAGTCAGCGTTGGTGTTGAAGCGGCCCGGATCGACGCCAGCGTTCACGGCGAACGACGAGAGGGTCACCTCTTGCGTCGAGCCGTTCTCGCTGTGCGCCCACTTCTTCGGAAACGACAGCTTCGTCGCCGGATCGACGACGCTCTCGAGCACCGTCGTCGACGTCAGCACGTTGCCGCCCTTGTCGAGCAGCTCTTTCTTCACAAAGGCGCCGTCGCTCTTGAGCGTCAACCGCTGCGACGCGATGGCCGGGTCGTCGACGGGGACGCTGAGCACGACGTCGCCGCCGTCTGCCCCCGATCCGGCCGAGCCGACGGTGCCCCGCGGGCGAATCAACGGCGGACGCCAGCCCTCGCAGACGAACTGCGAAAAGATCTCGTGCAGCGTCAGCAGCGTCTGCTCTTCGTTCTTCGTCAAATCCTGGTGCGTCACCGTCTTCGTCGTGGCGTCGACGATGGCCAGCACCTTGCCGTCGAACACGAAGGCCCGCGCGAGCCCGCCCTGGGCATCGAGCAGCTCACCCACCGAGTACGACGGTTGCTGCATCGCGTAGCGAAACTTCATCGCCTGGCCGCTGGCGCGGTCGACGACGTCGCCCTCGACGGCGTAGTCGCGCACGGCGCCGACTCTGACGTTTTGCGCGGCGATGGCAGCGTCGACGATGTCGTCTCGTTTTTCTTCCACGACGACGGCTTTGTCTTTGTTGTCGCAGCCGACGACGGCGACAGCGACGACGAGAGAACAGGCAAAGGCGCGCATAAGGCGGACCCTAGCCAAAAAAAAAGACCCGTTGCCGGGCCTTTCTTCGAGAGTTGAGCAGAAGCTCAGCTCACTTGACGGCGATGCCGGTGGCAGCGGCCGGGGGCAGGTTGACGATGCCGCCAGCGAGCTTGAACAGCAGGCCGCCCTTGGGCGTTTCGAACGCCGTGAGGAGCTGCACCTTGTTGCCGCCGAGGGCCTTGGCTTCGGCAACCAGCATCTTGTTGATGACGGTGTCGAGGCTGGCTTCGGTGATGGTGACGAAGTGGAAGATGGCGGTGAGGCCGAGGGCCACGCACTGAACCACGGCAACGGCTTCGCCGTTGGACGCGATCGTCGCCGGATCGACCTTGGTCGATTCGACGGACTGGCAGGCGGTGGTCATGAGGGCGACCGAGGCGACAATGGCGGCGAGGAACTTCTTCATCGGAAATCTCCGTGTGCGATTCAAAACGTGTCTCTGCAGAGACGTGTCGGACGTACCAGCCCGACGGGGGCGGAGGTTCAACAGAGACTGGACGACCTGTCAAGTTTCGGCGGGCTCTTTGGCAATCCTCGACGACGATCAGCGCAAGACGCGATCGATGGCCCGCGCGAGGTCACGCAAAGTGCGTGCCGGCAGCATCGCATCGGCATGGCGCGAGAACTTCGGCAGCACCGAGTCGCCGAAGCCCCAGGTGCCGCGATCCTCGGGTACGAGCCACACGACGCTCTTCGCTCTCGTCTTGAGCGCGGCCATGACCTCGAGCCCCGGGTCGCGGTAGTTCGAGCGGCCGTCGCCGAGCACGACGACGACGGTCTTGTGGGTCACCGCCTCGTTCTTCGCCAACAACGGCAGCAAATCGCGAAAGGCGCGGCCGTAGTCGCTGTTGCCGCCGCCGCTGATGAGGCCGCTGTCGTCGTCGGCTGCGACGGCCGCGGCGCCGCCGGCTTTGAGTCGCTCGCTGACGTCGTGCAGGCGGTCGACGAAGACGTAGGCGCGCGTCGACGCGAACAAATCTGACAGCACTGCGCACAGCTCGAGCAAGAACAGCGACGACGCCCGCACCGAGTCGCTGACGTCGCATAGCAGCAGCAACGCCGGCTTCTCGACCCGACGACGCCGCAGCAGCAGCCGCACCGGCACGCCGTCGGTGCGCAGCGAGGCCCGCAGGGTCTTTCGGGCATCGAGACGCCCGCGCCGGCTCTTTCGTCGTCGTCGCAGCACCCGCGCGCGCAGTTTTTCGGCGAGCTTCTGCAACAGCGCGCGCGTCGCTTCGGTCTGCTGCACGTCGAGCACGCGCAGGTCCCGGTCCCACGTCGACGAATTCGCACCGCCGCGGCCATCGCCCTTGCCGCTGCGCTTCTGCTCTTCTTGCTCGACGAGGCGGCGGGCGGTGCGGCGCAGCTGGTCGTCGAGGTCTTGCAGCGCGCGCAGGCCTTCTGCGTCCGTCGGATCGTCCGCGGCGAGCGCGGCGCGGGCGAGGGCCATGAGCTCGTCGAGGCCGAGGCGCTGCAAGAGGCGGTTGGTGAACCAGCTCGCCTGCAGCGGCGACAGCAGCTGCGTGAGATCGAGCTCGTCGAGCCCCTGGCGCATCGACTGCCGCAGGCCGGCTTCGTCGGCGTCGATCAGGCTCTCAACCAGCGACGTGCGCACCGGATCGCCGCCGCCTTGCCCATTTGGCTCGGACGCCTGATCGAATGCGACCATCAGCTGGCGCCGCGACAGCGACGTCAGAGGCTTCGACGAAGGCGTCGTCGGGTCGCCGAAGACGAGGTCAAAGCAGCGGTCGAAGACGTCGTCGTCGGCGGCGTTTTTCTGCAACGTGCAGCGCAAGACGGCCTTGAAGGCGGCGCGGTCGACAAAGGCGTCGGCGCCGACAGCGTCGAGGGCGCGCAAGGCGTCGTCGACCTCGCCGCGGGCGACGCGCACGTCACGCTTTTTCAGCGCTTCGGCCAGCTCAAGCACGCGGCGGGTGATCACGAAAGCTCCGTCCGTGGCGACGTCAGACTGGTCAGAAGCGCTCTTTGTCGTTCTGCGGCGACGCCGGCCACGCCTTTGACGGCTTGCCGTTGATGGTGGTGCCGCCCCACGCAAACGACGGGACCATCTTCAACATGTCGGTGGGAAACGGCAGCGCGGGCGCGCTCAATTTGTCGAGGGCCTCGACGTGCGCGGGCGTGAGCGCGACGCCGAGCGAGGCGACGTTGTCTTCGAGCTGCTCCATCGTGCGGGCGCCGATGATCGTCGACGAGACGCCGGGACGGTGTTGCACCCACGACAACGCGACGCGCGGCACCGTGGTGTCGAGCTCTTTGGCGATCGCGGCCATGAGGTCGAGCAGGTCGAAGGTGCGGTCGTTGAGGTGGTCGGTGACGCGGGCGCCGCGGCCAGCGTCGTGTTTGCCGTCGTCGCGCTTGTATTTGCCCGAGAGCGCGCCGCCGCGCAGCGGTCCCCACGGCGTGATGCCCAGGCCGAGCTCTTGGGCCATCGGCACGAGCTCACCTTCGACGGTGCGCTGCAGCAGCGAGTACTCGATCTGCAGCGCGATCAACGGCGCCCAGCCGCGCAGCGCCGCCATCGTCTGCGCCTGCGCGCACTTCCACGCCGGCGTGTCGCTGAAGCCGAGGTAGCGCACCTTGCCCTGCTCAACGAGCGTGTCGAGGGCGCGCATCGTCTCTTCGATGGGCGTGGTCTTGTCCCAGGCGTGCAGCCAGTAGAGGTCGATGTAGTCGGTCTGCAGGCGACGCAGGCTCTCTTCGCACTGGCTGATGATCGCCTTGCGGTTGGCGCCGCCGCCGTTGGGATCGCCGTTGAACATGTTGGTGGTGAACTTGGTGGCGATGACGACGCGGTCGCGCTTCTTTCGATCGTGCGCGAGGTGCTCGCCGATGATCGCCTCGCTGTGGCCCTTCGTGTAGCCGTTGGCGGTGTCGATGAAGTTGCCGCCGAGCTCGACGTAGCGGTCGAGAATCTTCTTCGCGTCGGCGGGCTCTGAGCCCCAGCCCCACTCTTTGCCGAATGTCATGGCGCCGAGACAGAGGGGGCTCACGCGCAGTCCAGAGTGACCAAGAGTGACGTAGTTCTTGAGCGACATGCCGTCGGTCTTACGCCTCAGCCGTCGTCGTTGTCGACGTCAGAGCGGTCCGCGTCTAAGGATCGACCTCGCGCTCGGGATCGATGCGCACGGTGGTGACGGTGCCGAGCGGCAAGACCCACCAGCGAAACTCGCCGCGCAAGTAGACGTCGTCTTCGTCGGCGCCGACGAAGACGCCGCGGGAGGTGAAGCCGTTGGCGATGAAGAACAAGGCGCGGTGCTTCAGCAGCTCGTAGCTGTGCACGCGCAAGCGCCCGGGCTCTTAATAGCCCTTCGAAATAGTCACCGCGA
>JANNAY010001650.1:0-7138 GCA_031384945.1 Deltaproteobacteria bacterium | reverse complement strand
AGCTTCACGATGTTCTTCGCGACCACCAGCGTGCCGAAGCCTCTGACCACGGCGTCGCCGCCGATGCTGACGTCTTTGCCGAAGACCTCGCTGACATCGGTGACGCGGGCGAAGCCGTCGATGTCGACGTCGCCGTCTTCGGCTCTGATGGTGACGAAGCCGGTGACGTAGCCGGGTTCGGCGGGGCTGATGTCGATGCGTCCGTTGTTGCCGGCGCTGACGATCTCGGCTGGCGCGAGACAGCCCTTGCCGCGCCACGAGAAGCGGTCGCAGTACATGTAGCCGCCGACGAGGGTGACGTCTTCGAGGATGCACCTGCGCGCCGACAAGACTGGGATGCCCACCGGCGTCGCAAAGTCGTTCACCGGCGACGGAAACTGAATCGCCTGCTCACAGCGCTCGCGCGACGACGACGGATCGGGGTTGAGCTTGATGCGCGCCTCGAACTCGCGAAACGGCGTGTCGGCGATGACGGTCGCCCGCACCAACGAGGCCTTGCCCTGCACGGTGATGTCGCCGTTCGTGATCAGGCTGATGGGCAGCGCGGTGTCGGCGCTGAAGGGGTTGGCGGCGCCGTCGACGACGATGTCGCGGTTGCCGTCGACGATGAAGATGCTCGGCGCCGGCATGTGCGTGATGTTGGCGTCTTTGCGCAAGACGAAGCGGCTGCCGGTCTCTTTCGAAAAGACGCCGTCGTCGCCGTCGCAGCCCTGACAGGGAATGGGCCCGGTCGGCGCCAGCTCGCCGCCGCACTGCGAGTCGGCGTTGCCGAAGCGGCCCTTGGTGCGGTTGGCCGCGAGAAAGAAGGGGCGGTTTTTTCTGAAGGCGAGGCCCGGACCATCGCTCGTGCCCACGCGCTCGACGGCGGGTGAGCCCGTGAAACCACGGTTGGTGTTCCACGTCGTCAACGCCGCCGCGAAGTCAGACCCCGGCGTGCCCGGTCCGGCGCCGTTGCCGAGAAACTGCACAGGCTTCCAACACGGCGTCTGCCCGGCACCACACACCGCCGCCGGGATGCCCGTGAGCGTCCACGTGCACGGCCGCTCGACGGGGTTCTCTTTGTATCTGTCGCAGCGTCCCCGCGGCGGCGAAGCACACGACGAGCCGGGCAAGCAGGTGACGACAGCGTCGGCGGCGGGCTGCGACTGCGGCGTGACGTCGAGTGCGTCCCACAGCCAGACCATGTCGTCGTTGTCGACGAAGAAGGTGCACGACTTTCGGTCCGCCGGCATCGTCTCGGCGCCGGTGAAGTCGTTGAACAATGAGAGCCGCCCGCCCTGCAGCACGCCGGGCGTGTTCGGGTAGATGCGGCCGACGTCGGGCGGCGTCGGCACGCCGTCTCTGATGGTGTCGGCGCAGGCGACGAAGTCTGAGGCGGCGGTGGCGTCGTCGTCGTTTCTGTCGTCGACGCAGGCGCAGCCGGCCTGGGGCAGCGTGCCTCTGACGCTGCCGACGGCGACGGCGCCGCAGGCGCAGGCTGAGCCGTCGATGTCGAGGCGGGGGCCTTCGACGCCGCCGGCGCCGCAGACGCGGGCTGAGTTGTCCATCTCGACCTCGCGGCCGGCTTCGACGGCGGCAAAGGCGCGGTTCTGCAGCGACAACAACCGCCGCAACGTCACGTGCGCGTGCGAGCGCGCGAACGCCTGATCGGGCGGGGTGTCGGGCAAGACCGGAAAGAGGCCGATGGCCATGACGACGACGGCGAGGTCTTGGTCGACGCTGGCGAGGTCGCCGCCGACGCCTGCGTCGGGCACGTCGCCGTCGTCTGAGTTGTCTTCGATGCGCACCAAACAGCCGCTGCGATCGCCGCGGCGAAAGAAGCCCCAGCGCGGTCCGCCGGGGGGAAAGCGCACCTCGGTGCCGCCGAGCGTGTTGTTGAACAGCGGCGACAAGTCGGGCGGCTCGAGCGGGTCGTCGGGAAAAAACGGGTCGGGCGGCGGCCGCGGCAGGTGCGTCACCAGCGCGTTGGCGTGGGCCAGACAGCCCTCGGCGACGGCGCGGGCGGCGCCGTCTTCGGCGAGGCGAATCGACGAGAGCTCGACCTGCTGCGTGGTGCCCAGCTGCAGCATCAACGTCACGCTCAGCACGGCGATCAGGCCGAGCGCGACGAGCAGCACCATCGCCCGCGCCGTCATGCGGGGCAGAGGCCGGCTAGGGAAGGACGCGCGCAGCGACGTGAATCGTTCCTTGAACCACATGGCGCACCTCCTCTCCATTGCTGGTCTCTTTGAGCTGAAGCTCGAAGTCGACGCGGTTGATCCTGGGCAGATCCGGCGGCGCCACCGGCGTCGACAGCTGCCGCGGCGGCGCCCCCGGGCGCGGCTCGAAGTAGCGAAACGTCAGCGACTCGACGTGACGGGCCACGGTCTCGGGCGGGCCGCACGCGTTCGGCGTCTTCGGCCGCGACGCCGCCCGCTGCGCCGGCGTGAACGTCACCGGCGTCGACCACTCCGGCGCGCCGGGATCGACGTCGCCGCTGCACTGCACGCGCTTCAAGCGGTCGCCGTCGACGAAGAAGAAGACGCGGTCGAGGGTGGTGACCCAGCCGGCGCCGCGCACGCCCATCGGCGGCGTCTCGGGCATGACGTTCGGCCACACCGGCTGCGGCTCAGAGGCGTCGAAGTTGGCGACGGCGAGGCCCTGGGTGAAGTGCAGCGTCGCCGGCGCCTCTAGCGTCAGCGGCGTCTCGACGACCGTGTGGCTCCAATTCTGATCGCCGGCGACGATTTGAAACGCCTCGCCCGCGAGCAACCGGCGCAATCCCCACGGACACGTGCGGTCATTGGCGTTGCTCTGACAGCCGCTCTCGCCGGGAAAAAACAGCGACGTCAAAGCCGTCGAACACGTCGAGGGCGTCGTCGGCGCGCACGCCCCGTTGTTCTCGGTCTGCCACATCAGCGACGTGCGCAGCCCCGTCGGACGCCGCGTGAGAAACCCCAGCGCCGGAAAATTGCCGTCGAGGCGGGGCACGTCGCCGACGAGTCCGACGGCGTTGTCGTCGGCCTGCAACAAGAACGATGTGAAAGTGGTGTCACCCGCGCCGTAGAGGCCGCTGCAGCCGCCACCGCCGGTGCAGACCTGCTCGACGTGCTTGCCCTGCGGCACGCCTGACCCCGCCAAGCGCAGGTCTTGCTCGAGCAGCCGGGCGGCGAACACGCCGTCTCTGGCGAGGTCGGCGACGGCGCGCGAGTGGGCCCCGCGGCGCATGGCGGTGGCGGCGACGTCGACGGCGACGCCGAGCACGATGATGCCCATGACGAGGGCGACCATCACTTCAACGAGGGAGAAGGCGGCGCCGCGCAACGCGTCCCGAAGGCCCCCCTGGCCCCCCGAAACCGGGGGGAAATGCACACCCGAACGTGGCTGGCGGTGCTCGTCAGCGATGCCCAACCCGGGTGCTGCGTCGGACCGCAACGGTTCGTGATCGACGACGTCACGGGTGTCGAGTTCCCCCCGGTTTCGGGGGGCCAGGGGGGCCTTCAGGGCGCGCTTCGCAGGCAACGAGCGCGTCATGGGGCGTTCTCTTGGTAGACGCGCGACTCGAGCCGCACGATGACGGGGCTCCGGTCGCCGAACGAGATGTCGACGACGACCTGCTTGAACGGCACGCCGTAGTTGGTGGCGTGGTCGGGTCCGCCGAAGGGGTCGACGATGTTGATGGTGAGGCGGTCTTCGCCCCCTCTGATGTCGACGCGGCGGGTGTAGCTGCCGCCGCCGGCCTTGACGACGTCGCTGACGGCGCCGTTCACGAGCCGATCGAAGGGCAGCGCGCGCTTCTCGTCGATGGCGGCCTTTGCCAGCGCCACGGCGACCCCGCGGCGCTCGGCGCGCACCTCGGCGTCACGGGCGGCGCCGAGTTGCACAGCGATGCCCATCAGGCCGACGGCGACGATGGCGCCGCTGACCATCGCCTCGAGCAACAGGTACGCGCGCCTCGGTCGCCAACGTGCGTTCACGGGCACTCCGGACCGGCGGGGCCGTTGACGGCAGCCTTGCCGCCGAGGCGACACACGAGGCCGTTGCCCTGCACCAACACCGAGAGCGCGCCCGCGGGTGAGCGGACCGTGAAGAGCGCGCTGTCATCGGTGACGACGTTGTTTTGCCCAAAGACGCGGCCGGTCGGGCGAAAGCGCAGCTCGCCAGCATCGCCGCCGGGCCCAGTGACGGGGACGCGGTCGACGACGAAGCGCTCGTCGCTGTTGGCGCGCACGCGCGTCACCTCGACCCACGGCGACGCCGCACCCGTCGCCGGCGGCAAAAACGGACCTCGCAGCGGCGTCTGGTCGCAGTCGAAGCTGGCGAGGACCTCGACGACGACGGTGGAGACGACGGCGCCACCGTTGGCGCCGGGTTTGGCGACGTCGACGACGCGGGCGCGGGCGCAGCGCTTCTGCACCATGGCCTCGAGCCGAGCACGGGCGAGCAGCGCCGCGAGCCCGTCGCAGCTGCCCTGCAGGTTGGCCTGTCCGCGCAGCGGCAGCACCGACGGCAACGCGATCGCGGCGGCGATGCCGACGATGACGACGCAGACCATCGCCTCGAGCAACGAAAAGCCGCGCCTCATGAGCGGCCCCCGACGATCGCCAGCAGGAGGACGACGCCGACGACGACGATGCCGGCGACGACGCCGCCGACGACCCACAAGCCGCGCTGGTCCGCGTTCGACGACGACGACGACGACGACGACGACGGCGCCGGCCGCATCGTCGACGCGGTCTTCGGCGGCTTCGTCGACGGCGGCGCCAGCTTCTTCAGAGGCTCTGACGGCAGCGTCTTGTGCTCGTCGTCGTCGAAGCCGACCTGCGACGACACGGTGCGATCGTCGTCGTGAAACGCCAGGGCCGCGCCGTCAGAGACGGTGGCGCCGTGGGCATCGCCAACGGCGCCGGGGTCGGGGACGCGGGCGACGCGTTCGGTGTTGTCGTCGAGGACGGCGGCGACGAGGGGCCGCAGGTCGGCGTCTCGCGGCGAGCGCTGGATCTGCAAGAGTTCGGCGGCGAGGGCGTCGTGAAACGCGCCCATGGTCGCCCAGCGCTGCTCGCGCGGACGCCGCAACGCGCGCAACACCACGGCGTCGACAGAGGCCGGAACAGCGGGGTTCAACGACGACGGCGGCGGGATGGGATCGCGGGTGACCGCTTGCAAGATCGCCAGCTCGCCCTTGCGGCGAAAGAGCGGACGACCCGTGAGAATCTCCCAAACGACGACGCCAGCGGCCCATTGGTCGACGCGTTGGTCGATGTCTTCGGCGCGCGCCTGCTCAGGCGCCATGTAGCTGAGCTTGCCCTTGATGACGCCGGTCTTCGTCTTCGTCAGCCGATCGCGGGCCCTGGCGATGCCGAAGTCGCTGAGCTTGAGGTCGCCGTTTTTGCCGAGCAGCACGTTCTCGGGCGTGACGTCTCGGTGGATGAGCTCGAGGGGTTTGCCGTCGACGGTGGCGTCGTGGGCATAGGCGAGCGCGGCGGTCAACGCGGCGGCGATCGCGAGGGCTTGCGGCACTGATGCGCGCACGCCTTTTTTCAAGAGCTGATTCAGCGCGGTGCCGTCGACGAGTTCCATCGCGATGAAAAAAGTGCCCTCGGCCTGGCCAAGCTCAAAGACCTGCACGATGTTCTGGTGCTGCAGCCGCGCCGCGATGCGGGCTTCGTCGCGAAACATGTCGACGAACAAGGGCGTGGCGGCGTGCTCGGGCAGCACCCGCTTCAAACAAACGCGCTTCTCGAAGCCAGTGCCATTCTCGGTGTCGACGAGGACAGCCCGCCAGGCCTCGGCCATGCCCCCTTCGCCCAGCTTCTCTTCGAGCCGGTAGCGACCATAGAGAGACCCCGTCGTCGTCACGACCTCGACGCTAGCACTTGTCCGTCGTCGTCACCGGCTCGGGCGGTCGGCGGAGCGCTGAACGGTCAGTCCACCCTTGCGGAAACGAGTTCCATCGTGTTTGTGTCCGCCGTCGTCGTCGGCAAGGAGAAGCCAGGTGCAAGAGGTTGAGATCATCGGAACTTTTGAGAGCGAAGAGACGGCCCGCGTGGTGGCCAAGTCCATGAACGCGTTCTTTGTGTGGTTGATGGAGGGTGACCGAGAGGCCGACGTCCCCGACTTCTTCGCCGACTACGGCGTCACCACCGAAGACTACGTCGTCGAGGCCGACGACATCGACTGGCCTGAGGCGCCGCGCGCGCGCGTCAGAGGCCCGAAGATCGCCGTCACCGCCGAGACGTCGCAGACCGTCGACGTCTTCCAAGAGCTGCTCGAGGCTCTCGGCGCGTTCGACGTCTACCAGGCCGACGACGAAGACGACGCCGAAGAATAGGCCGTCGACGTCGTCACCCGCATTTTTTGAGAACGTCTGAGAACCACGGAGCCCGCATGTCGCGTACCGCCCGCCCCCTGTCCTTCCTCGTCGCTGGCGTCTTCGCCGGCGCGGGCCTGATGGCCTGCGACAAGCCGGCCGAACCGACGCCGGTGAAGGACCCGGTGAAGACGCCGACGAAGGATCCGAGCAAGACGCCGGCTTCTCCCGACGGCACGCCGGTGGCGAAGGCCGAGTCGAACCCGCTCTGCGTCGGGCGCGCGGGCGCTGGCGTCGACCAGGTGCTCGAGATCGGCGGCAAGAAGTACAACCAGAAGGGCTCGACGCTCTCGCTCGACGGCCAAGACGGCGACGACGAATTCGTCCTCGGCCAGATCACCGACATCAAAGACCACACGCCCGAGAACGCGGCCAACCTCAAGGTGGTCATCGAGTGGCTCAAGGCCGAGAAGGTCGACGCCATCGCCGTGACCGGCGACCTCGGCGAGAGCGCCGAGAGCATCCAGCGCGTGGTCGAAGACGTCGCCGCCGTCGGTGTGCCCGTGCTGGCCATCGTCGGCAACCGCGAGTGCCGCGATCACTTCGAGCAGGGCGTGACCGCCGGTCAGGCCAAGTTCAAGAACATCATCAACATGAACAAGGTTCGTGTGTTCAACACCGATGATGTCTCGATCGTCTCGATGCCCGGCTACTACAATAAATCGTACATCCACTGCGCCGAGGGCTGCGAGTACACCGGCGACGACGTCAAGCAGCTGCCCGAGATAGCCAAGGCCGCGACGGCCGGCGTGAAGGTGCTCATCTCGCACGGCCCGCCGCTGCGACACG
>JANNAY010001621.1:0-4727 GCA_031384945.1 Deltaproteobacteria bacterium | reverse complement strand
GGTGTCGCCGCCGTCGGCAGCGCCGGTGGCCGGCGTCAACGACGTGATCGACGGCGTCGGGCCCTCGGGCTCGGCGAAGCGAAAGGCGACGCCGTTCGACTTCGCGCCAAAGACGCCGACGTCGATCTGGTTCTGCACCGTCAAGACGACGGTGCCCGCGGCGTGGGGACCCGACTGCACGGTGAGCTTGCCAGCGTCGACAAAGGTGGCTTCGACGCTGATGTCGTCGCCGAAGTTGACGCGGGGCGGGCCGTCTTTGTTGGTGAAGAACGATCCAACGATCACCAGTGGCTCGGTGGTGCCGCTCGTCGTCGTCACGTCGGGCAAAATGACGTCGACGCGGGCCGCGGGCGGGTCGTAGAGAAACGCTTCGGGCAGGGTGGCGGCTTGGCCGTCGCCGCCGGCTTCGACGCTCGGGTTGGCGACGACGGCGGTCGCCGGGTTCTTGCCGACCTCGAGCGAGCCCGGCGGCATCAGGCCGACGGCGAGGGTCTCACCGGTGGCCTCGTCGACGGTGATGGCGACGTCGAGGGCGGTGAAGTCGGCGAACGAGACGACGGCGCCCTGCTGAAAGCCGCGGCCGCGCAAGACGAAGGGGGTGCCGCCTTCGAGGGGTCCGCTGACGGGGTCGATGGCGTCTTGATCCGAAAATTCAGGACCGCGCGACAGCTCGCACGAGAGCAAGAACGGCGCGGGCTCATCGACGGCAAGGCCGCCAGGAATGACGGGTACACCGCCGAGCTCGATGCGGCCGAGCACGACGACGACGCGCTGCACGCCTTCGCGGTTGACGATGTCGATGCCTTCGCTGCCGTTGCTGGGGTGGCGCGAGCTGCCCAACACCGCGACGACGGCGTTCTGCGCGTCGAGGGCAACGACGGCGAGGTCGACGTCGGACTCGAGCTCGGTGAGCGAGACCGCGAGGCGGGTGTCGGCAGGCACGTCGATGACGAAGCCGCGATCGGCCGGCATCGTGAAGGTGCCGGGGTTGCCCGCGCCGTCTTCGGTGGCGACGACGAGCGTGGCGCCTTGAAACACCAGACCCGCGGTGGTGATCTCTTTGCCCGAGAACAGCTCTTCACCCGGAAACGCGCCGACCGGAATGCTGCCGCTGCCGACCGTCAACGTCGCGCCGATGTCGGGCTCGATGTAGCTGTCAGGACGCGGGCGCAGCGTGCCGTCGGCGTTGGCGATGACCTTGACGCGGGTGGCCTGCACGACGTTGGTGACGGTGTCGCGGGCGACGATCTGCACGCCGGCGGTGGTCAAGAAGGCGTTCACCGGGGCGAACGAGACGGCGACGAGAAATTCGTCGCCGGGTTCAACGACAGCGGTGAGATCTTCGCCGGGCAGAGAGCGACGCGGACGCGCGACCGGACCACCAAAGGGATCGAAGAGCGAGAGCGCGACGCCCTGGCCGCCGCCCACGTCGAGCGAGTCGAACGTGATCGGGTTCGGGCCGTCGTTCTGCAGCACGATGACCTGGCGGGCGAACTGGCCGAGGCGCACGCCCGAGGTGAACTGCAGCGTCTCGGGGGCGGCGTTGATGAAGGTGGGCTGTTCACCGGGGTCGATGCCGCGACCGCCTTCGATGGTGATCGGCGCGAGGTCGAGCATGTTCGACGTGCCGTTGCGGTTGCGATCGAATTCGAGGGCGCAGGTGCCGTCGACGTTGAGGTTGCAGGATTCGAAGACGGCGCCTTCAAAGTCGAGGCCGGCGGTGGCGCCTTCTTTCATCGCGAAGGTGTCAGTGGCGCGGCCGAGGATCACCTCTTCGCTCTCGTCGGCGAAGCGGCCATAGACCCGCAGCGTCGCCGTGCGATCACCGTCGGCGACGTTCTGCAGCGAGAACGCGCCGCTGACTGTGAACTTCTTGAGGTCGAGCACCACCTCGGTCTCAGCCAGCGACGCGTTGTCGACCTCGAGCGTCACCCGCAGCAGCGCCTTTTGTTCGGCAGGCAAAGACTCGAGCTCGAGGCCGCGGGGCAGCGTCATTGCCGGCGTGGGCGGCGGCGCGCAGGCGCCAACAGCGGCGACGGCGACGGTGACGGCGAAGATGCGAAGGGCGGAAAGGCGCATCCGGCCATCATCGGCGTGGTCCGCCAAAGCTGAAGCACTCCGACCGTGTCTGTCCCGGATCGACCCAGGCAGCGGGGTGGTGAGTCAACGAATCAGCACGTCGCTGCACCGCCGCTTGCTTTGCGAGCCGAAGCGCGTTTCGCCCTCTCACGCGTTGACGAGGGGCTTGTTGCGTCGGTGTGCATGTGCACAAACGACGTTGACGACGTCATGTTGCAGTGCAACACCGCAGTCGCACAATCAGGAGCCGTCATGTCGCCGCCGATGTCCGCAGGTCTCGCCCTCAGCCGCGCCGCCGTCTTCTTGCCCGAAGAGCGAGAGACCGGCGCATCGATCGCGGCCGCGAGTGGTCTGCCGTTGGCTGTGGTGATCGAGAAGATGGGCATTGTCGAGAAGCGTCGCGCGCCCTCGTCGTTGCACCCCAGCACCATGGCCGTCGAAGCCGCGAAGCGATGCCTCGAGGGCCTCGACCCCAACAGCATCGACGTGCTGGTGTGGACGGGCAGCGAATACAAAGACCACATCGTGTGGACGGCGGCCATCGACGTGCAGCGGCAGCTCGGCTGCACGAAGGCGTTTGCCTTCGATCTCAGCGCGCGCTGTTCGACGGGCATCCTCGGCCTCGAGGTTGCGCGCTCGCTGTTGACGGCCAATCCGTCATGGAAGCGCGTGTTGCTCTGCGGCGGCCACCGCACCGGCGACCTCGTCGACTACACCGATCCCGACTCGCGCTTTCTCTACAACCTCGCCGACGGCGGCAGCGCCATGTTGCTCGAGCGCGTCTCGGCCGACGAGCCGCACAACGCGCTGGTGCAGACGAGCGTCATCACCGACGGCGCCTTCTCGCGCGACGTCTTGCTGCCGGCGGGTGGCACGTCGACGCCAACGCGTTCTTCTCCGGATGCCGCGACGACGTTTCTGCGCGTGCCCGATCCTGCGGGCATGAAGCAGCGGCTCGACGCCGTCAGCTTGAAGAACTTTCTCGAGGTCATCCGCACCGCCGCGGCAGGCCAGCGCATCGGCTACCTCGCGCTCTTGCACATGAAGCGCTCGGCCCACGACGCGATCTTGAAAGACCTCGGCCTGCATGCTGACCAGAGCATCTACCTCGACCACTTCGGCCACTTCGGTTCTCCCGACCAGGTCTTGTCGTTGGGGCTCGCCGAAGAGCGCGGCCTCTTGAAAGACGGCGACCTCGTCGTCTTTGCCTCCGCCGGCCTCGGCTACATGTGGGCCGCCGCGTCGTTCGTCTGGCGCCGTCCGACTTTCGGCCCCGCCGCCCGCGCCATGTTGGGCTGACCCACAACCCGGGTTGTGCATCGCCGCGTGGTACGAAGGGCGCATGGCGACGAAGAAGAAGCAGAAGCCCGCGACGAAAACGCAGACCAAGACGTCGCCGAAGACCCCCGCGAAAAAAACGCGGAGGGAGGGGGGGGGCTCGTCCCCGCCTCCTCCGGCGAAGAAGCCCGCGACGAAGAAGAAGACCGCGACGAAGACCGCGACGTCGACGAAGGCCGCGAAACCGACGACGACGATGAAGCCGTTCGATCCCAACAAAGTGTGGACGCACCACGAGCGCAAGGCGGCGCTGACGTCGGCGGACCCGCGGTTGGGCAAGTGGATCGCGCCGCTCGAATTCACGCTCGAGCCCAACGGGCTGACGTCGGTGTACGAGGCGCTGGCGAGGTCGATCGTCTACCAGCAGCTGACCGGCAAGGCCGCGGCGACCATCTATGGCCGGCTCGAGAAGCTCGGCAAGAACGGGCTGCCCACCCCCGAAGAGATCGCGACCATCGACGACACGGCGCTGCGCGGCGTGGGTCTCTCGGGATCGAAGGCCAAAGCGCTGCGCGATCTCGCCGATCGCAGCGCGAAGGGACTGCTGCCCACCGCCGAAGAAGCCGCCGGCCTCGACGACGACACGCTGATCGAGCAGCTGTCGGCGGTGCGTGGCATCGGACCGTGGTCGGTGCACATGCTGCTGATCTTTCGCCTCGGCCGCCCCGATGTCCTGCCCATCACCGACTACGGCGTGCTCAAGGGCTGGCAAAAAGTGATGGAAAAGAAGGAGCTGCCGAAACCCAAAGAGCTGCTGGCGTGGGGCGAGCGCTGGCGGCCGCACCGGTCGATGGCGGCGTGGTTCCTCTGGCGGGTCCTCGACAGCAACGGCGGGCAGGGGTAACCAAAAACGCATGACCCCGACCGAGATGCTCGCGTTCTACGCCCTGGTCGCCGGTGGCCTCGTCACCGTGCTGCTGCTGCTGGCCGGCCAACTGTCGCCGTCGAAGCCGACGCCGAAGAAGTCGCAGTCGTACGAGTGCGGCGTCAACGAGCCGCAGCCGACCGAGGCCCGTTGGCCCATCCGGTTTGCGCTGGTCGCGATGTTGTTTTTGATCTTCGACGTCGAGAGTCTCTTTTTCTATCCCTGGGCCGTGCAGATTCGTGAATTGAAATGGCAGGGCATCACCGCCATGGGCAGCTTCTTCGCCGTCCTCGGCGTCGGCTACATCTACGCCCGCGGCCGCAACGCGTTGTCTTGGAAGTAGCGCTCCACCCACATTCATGATTGCGCTGATCGTCTCCACCTGGCTGGGTTGTGCCTCAGCAGCCGGGTCGAGCGCCGGCATCGTCGTGCTCGACGTCGAGAG
>JANNAY010001544.1:0-5649 GCA_031384945.1 Deltaproteobacteria bacterium | reverse complement strand
TCGTAGAAGGCGTGGTGGCTGGCGGGCGTCGTCGTCATAGGTGCGCCTTCGCTAGCTGACTCCGCAGGCTTCGTCGACGTCGTCTTGCAGTGGACGCCCGCGCCACTCTCAGAGCAGCGTCGTCGTCGGAGCTGTATTGCGGGCAGGGCCCCCCGCGCTACGCCAGACACTGTCGGAGGCCTCGTGTCTGTCGTCGAGATCGCACAGCGTTTTTGGAGGCAGGGGTTCCGGTTGCCGCGACCCGGAGAGGCAGTGGCTGGGTGGCACGTGTCGCCCGCCGTCGACGTCTTCGCCTACGGCTTCTCGTGGCTGTTGATTCTCGTGCCGCTGGCGCTGGCCGGCGAGAGCCACCCCGGCGACTACCTGGGGCTCTGGGCCTTCGGCATCACCGTCTCGTTTCTGCACCGGCACTTCACGATGCCGTACGTCTACCTCGACGGCGCCGTCTTCCAGACGCACAAGCTGCGCTTCACGTTGATCCCCGCGGTGTTGTTCTGCGGCTGCGTCGCGTCGGTCTTGCTCAACCACAGCAAGATCCCGAAGCGCTTCATCGGCGGGCTCGACGTCGCGGTCTTCGTCGCCGCCACAGCCGTCGTCGTCTTCATGTGGTGGCGCGACAAGAAGGGACAGCGCTTCGACAACCTCGCCCTCGTCGGCGCTGTCGCTCCCTTCGCCACAGCGGTCGCCATGGGCGCCGCCGGCGTCTTCGTCGACCACCACGACGCAGCCCTCGTCGTCACCGCCGTCTTCGTCGGCATCGCCGGCTACCTCGTCGCCGGCGTCAGAGGCGCGGTCTTCGTCGCCTCTATCCTGTTGGCAGGACTGCTGGTGCGTTGGCAGCTCGGTCCGCTACAAGAAGCGAAGATCAAAGGCGGCGTCGTCGTCGGCGCCGCCGCCATGGTCGCGGCGATGTGGAACATCTGGCACACGGCCGCGCAGAAGGTCGGCATCTTGCGCGTCTACAACGCGAAGTCTGCCGCGCCCGTCGAGAGCAAGGTGCCGTTGTGGGTCGACCGCTGTCTGGTCTTCGGTTGGTTCCCGTTGCTGGCGGCGCTGTTGGTGACGCGCGAGCGCGAGACGATCCTCACGCAGGGCAAGGTCGTCGCCGTCTACCTCGAGCCCGTGCTCGATGCCCTGCAGCTCATCACTCCCGTGTTGGTGCCGCTGGGGGTGCTCACCGTCGTCGGCAGCATCGCGACGTTTTTGCGCTTCGAGTGGCAGGCGACGCGGCTGACGTCGAAGCCGCGCTTGATGATGGCGCTCGGCATGACGCTGCTGTCGGCGAGCTTTCTCTTTGTCAGCCCGTTGAAGTGCTACGTCGCCTACGGCTTCAGCCACGCCATCGAATACGTCGTCTTTGTCTGGGCCTACCAGCGCAAGCGCTACGCGCAGCCCCATGATCCGCCGCCGCTGTTTCAAAAAGTGCTGCGGCACACCGCGCTCTTTTACACCATCTTTGTCGTGCTCATCGCGGGCACGTATTTCTACGTCGAGTTCGGCGAGCGCTACGGCTTCTTCCAGGGCAAGGTCCGCATCCTCGATACCTCCGCGGGGACGTGGCTGTATTGTTGGGCCATCTGGCACTCGCTGACGCACTTCTACTTTGATGGCTTCTTGTGGAAGATGCGCGCGCCGACGGTGCGGCAGCATTTGTGAGATCTTGATGGTGCCCGTCGACGGCAGCGAGGCTGAGACAGCCTCGACGAAACCGAACTGAAATCGTATTGTTCAACCATGGTCAGCCGCACGCTGCAGATCCCCGACGACGTCGACGCGGCCTTCGAGCGCGAGGCGAAAGAGTCTGGCCGCTCCATCGAAGACGTGCTGACAGCCGTGCTGCGCCAGTACGAAGAGCGCAAGCGCGCCGTCGACGAAGGTCGCGCCGACGTCGCCGCCGGCCGCGTCGTCGACAACGCCGCCATGAAGGCGTGGTTCTCAACGTGGGGCACCGACGACGAGCAGGACCCCCCCGCGTGCCCCGAGTAACCTGGTCTCGCCGCAGCCGCGCCGACCTCGTCGAGCTCCGTCGCTTCTACAAGAACTCCAACAAGGCCAAGGCGATCGCTGGCCGCCTTTTCGGCATTGCTGAGCACCTCGAAGTGCATCCCGAGCTCGGTCGCGCAGGCGTCGTCCCCGGCACCCGTGAGCTTGTCGTCGGCGGCACGCCCTACATCCTCATCTACGCCGTCTCCGACGACCACAAAGACGTCGTCGTGCTCAGCGTCGTTGACGGCCGGCGCGACTGGAAATGAACGCGGACGCTTTGAACGACGACGGCCGACCTCGCGGTCAGCCGTCGTTGTTCAGCGCGAAGGAGTCGGTTCAGCCGCCGATGCCGTTCTCAGCGGCGTCTTGCAGTGCGCCGAGGATGGCCGGGTCGACGTCGTCGAGGGTGGGCAGGCCGAGGGTGTCGAGCGAGACATCGAAGGGCGCGGGGCAGCCCGTGGCGGCGTCGCCCGCGGTCTCGAGGACGTTCGAGGTGCCGTTCTCGTCGGTGAGCGTGACCTCGTAGAACTGCTGCTCGACCGCGGCGTTCCAGCACTCGATGCCCGAGCCGATGTTGGTGCCGGCGTCGCCGCCCGTCAGGAGCACTTCGCCGCGGCCAAGGCCACCGTTGAAGACGACGAGCTGCAGGTCGAGGGTCTCGTTGGCGGCGGTGTCTTTGATGACGTCGCCGTCGATGGCGAGGTCGACGAAGTCGATCTTGTTGCCGTCGGCGCCCTGCACGTTGCCCCAGAGGTGGTCGACGTCGGTGGGTGCGTCGTCTTCGTTGCCGCTGAAGCCGCGGAACGAGCCGAGCACGAGGGTGACGGTGTTGGCCGGATCGGTCTCATCGGGACCACGCGCGAAGCCGGTGGCGAAGCGACCGCGGCCTTCGGCGAGGGTGACGCCGCCGTTTTCTTCGACGAAGGCGCGGCTGGCCTCGAAGTCGAGCAAGAGCACGCCGCTGCCGTTGTCTTCGACCTCGGGGTCGGGGTTGACCGCGCCGTAGATGACCGGGACGGCAGTCGCTGTGTCGTCACTCATCAAGCGCGCGAAGGCGAACTCGTAGCGAAACTCGGCGCCTTCGCCGTTGTCTTTGATGAAGACCAGGGCCTTGTCGCCGTCGAGGGGCGAGTCGGTGTTGTCGAAGGGTCCCCAGAGAAACTCGTTGGTCTCGGAGTTGAAGAGGGTGGGCGGCGTGGCGACGACGGCGTCGACGGTGTCGAGGATGTTGCCGATCAGCTGGTTGACGCCGGTGACATGGGGCACCGCCATCTGCGGGTACAGCGCGGCGTCGCCCACGGCGGCACCTGCGCCACCGACGCTGGTCGGCAGCGCGGCGCTCAGGTTCGCCTTCTTCGGCACGGCTTTGCGGAAGGTGCGGAGCAGGGCGTCGTCGATGCCCGGCTCGTTGACCGCGGACGGCGCGACCTCGGTGCAGGCAGAGGCGGCGACGACGAGACACGTGAGAGCGATCTTCTTCATGGGGTGCGGCTCCATTGGGTTCGTCGAGACAGACCCAGCAGCGGGCGGCCCGCGAAACGGGCGGGGGCTGCAGATCCGCCCGCCATTCCGCGACTGTGACGCGGGCTACGCTGCCGCTGTGCGCGCCTTCTTCGTTGCCTTGTTCGCGGTGGGCGCCGGCGCAAGCGCTTGCCTCGCAGACGGCGTCGCCGACGACGACGGCGAGGCCGCCCGCGTCCGCCTCGACGCCAGCGCCGCCCGCGCCGACGAAGACGTCGCGGGCCCCGCGGTCAGCGCCGCCGCAGGTGTCACCGTCTTCGACCTCGGCACCGTCGCCGTGGTCGGCGGCGTCACCGGCGAGGTCATCGCCGACGTCGACGAAGGCGTGCGCTCGCTGACGCTGCTCGTGCAGTCGTCCGACGAAGACGCCCACGTCGTGGTCGACCGCGCCGCCGTCGACGGCCGCGTCGTCGTCGACGCCGTCGAGATCGACGACGCGAGCGCGTTGGTGCAGCGCTTGTCGCGCGGCTTCGCAGGTCCGTTCTTGTCTGAGCGGCGCGTGTTGGCCGCGCAGGGCAGCGGGGCCTTTGTCTTCGCCCGCCGCGGTGCCGACGACGACGGACGCTGGCGCCTGCGCGTGCGCCAGGGCCTTGTCGACGTCGACGCGTCCGGGGCCGTCACCCAGCGCCCCCGCGACGGCGCCGTGCACCTGGTTGGCGTCGTCGATGAGCGCGTCATCGATGAGCGCGCCGCGCGGCTGCGGCTGCCGATCGTCTGGCACCGCGCCGTCTCCGTCGATGACGCCTTCATCGCGACGGCGACGGCGACGGCCGCCCGCATCTGGGCCGACGTCGGCGTCGACCTCGTCGTCGAGGCCTCCACAGAAGTCGTCAGCGCCGACTTCGCCGTGCTGACGCTGCGCGATGACTTGTGTGAAGAGGGCGAGCTGCAGTCGTTGCTGCGGTCACTGCCGCCCACGCCCGGCGCGCTCGACATCGTGCTGATCGAGCGCTTCGAGTGCCTCGTGCGCGGCGGTGTCGTCGTGCGCGGCATCGCCGGCCTCACCGCCGCGGTGCCCGCTGACGCCTTCGTCGACGGCGGATCCCACGGCGGCCTCGCCCTCGCCCACGACGTCGTCGGCGCCGACGCCGAATTCGCCGGCGTCGTCTTCGCCCACGAAGTCGGCCACGCCCTCGGCCTGTTTCACACGGTCGAGCAGGCGTCGGGCGCCGACCCGCTGGTGTTCGACGACGTCGACGACACCGCGAACGACGCCGCGGTCAGCGACAACTTGATGGTGGCTGTGCCTACGACGCAGACGACGTTGACGCCGCAGCAACAGTCGCGGGCTCGGTCGAGCCCATGGCTGGTGCCGGAGCAGTGACCGCCTCGACGGTCGTGGTGGTGGGCGATGATTCGCGGCACCGGATTCTCGCCGCCCCCCTATTTCACAAAATGCGACGGCACATCGCGCTCTTCTATGTTGTCTTCGCGGTGATAATCGCGGGCACATGCTTCCGTATCCATTCGGCGACCGCTACAGTTTCGTCGAGGCAGGCGACGCGTTTGGAGCAGGCCGCCGAGGACATGGCTGCACTGTTGGACGAACTAGAATTCGCCGACGCACTTCTATGTTGACGGCTTCTTGTGGCAGAGGCGCGCGCCGGTGCGTGTTTCGGTGACACGCAGGTCACGCGCAGAATCAGCGCGACAGCTGCAGCACCACTCGCTTACGTTAACCGCGGTTTCGCGGGGGGCTCGACATGAAGATGAAGTGGCTGCTGGTCGCAGGTTCGATCTCGTGCCTTGGCGCTTGTCCGTCGACGACGGTCGGCGAAGGCGAAGGTGACGTCGTCGCTGGAGAAGGCGAAGGCGACGCCGCTGAAGGCGAAGGCGACGGCAGCGCAGAAGGAGAAGGCGACGTCGGCGAGGGAGAGGGAGAGGGCGACGCCGGCGAAGGCGAGGGCGACAGCGGAGAAGGAGAGGGCGAGGGCGAGGGCGAACCGCCGCTGTGCGCAGACCCTTTGCACAATGGCGGTGACGGCTCATGCGTTCCATTGAGGGAATGCTCAGGCGGGTTCGCTATCTACGAAGCGACCGACAGTTGCTCGGCATGGAAGAAGGCACCCGAGTTCGCCTTTAACGAGTTTCTGAACACCACACTCTTCGTGCATCAGAACGACATCTATTTCTCGACTGGCG
>JANNAY010001543.1:0-5575 GCA_031384945.1 Deltaproteobacteria bacterium | reverse complement strand
GACCTCACCCCTCGCTGCGCTCGGACCTCTCCACGGGCGCTCGCAGAGCCTCGCTGTGGAGAGGTGCAATCTGGATCTCGTCGCAGACTCGATGAGACTGCTGATGAATGGGTGTCCTGCCGTCCGCCTCTCAAGAGGTGTGCATTTGTCGCCATCTGACGCCGTTCCTCTCCGCCCACGGGTCCGTCCGCGGTGAGAGACGTCTTCATTGATCGTCGCCGAGCATCGCGAGCTCTCTGTTGTGAGCGCGCGATCGTCGGCCGGATTTCACCTCTCCACAGCGAGGCTCTGCGAGCGCCCGTGGAGAGGTCCGAGCGCAGCGAGGGGTGAGGTCTGCGGCTTGGGCCTCGGTGGATCACCTCCGCGCGGCGAGGCCCTCGGCGACGAATTGGGCGGCGACGGCGACGGCGACGATGCACACACCGGGCGGCCACCAGATGTGAGGCGCAGCCCACAAATACGCGAGGCCGTCGTCGAGCTGCTGGCCCCACGAGGTGAAGAACGGAGGCGACAGCGGCGTGGGGCCGAGTCCCAAAAATGCCAACGACGCCTCGGCGACGACGGCGCCGGCGAAGACCTGCGTCGCCTGGATCGCGATCGGGACCGAGAGCAGCGGGGCAACGTGGACGACGACGACGCGGGCGAATCCGGCGCCGAGGGCGCGGGCCGCTTTGACGTGGTCTTTGGCGGCGACTTCTTTGGCGAGGCCGATGATGACGCGCAAAGGTCCTGCCCACGCCGTCAACGACAGCGCCGCCACCGTCGACCACGGCGAGGGAGGCAACAGCGCGCACAAGATCAACGCGAGCAAGAGCGACGGGAACGCGAGGACGACGTCGACGACGCGTTGGACGGCGGCTTCGACTCTTCCTCCGGCGACGCCGGCGCCGAGGCCTATGACGACGGCGATGAGCAGCGAGAGCAGCGTCGACAGTCCGGCGACGATGGCGCTGGCGCGGGCGCCGTAGACGACGCCGGCGACGACGTCGACGCCGCCTTCTCCGGCGCCGAGCACGCCGTGGTCTGCGTCGAGGTCGTGGGCGAGGTCGAGGGCGGGGGCGCCTGTGACGGCGGGTCCGACGACGGCGACGATGGCGAACGTCGCGAGCACCAGCAGTCCCGCGCGCAGCTTGCCCGTCGACGTCGGCGTGGGGGTCATGGGCGGCTCCGCAGGCGCGGGTCGACGAGCCCGGCGGCGAGGTCGGCGACGAGGCCGCTGGCGGCGATGGCGGCGGCGGCGACGACGACGACGCCCTCGACGACGGGCAGGTCGCCTTTGCGCAGGCTCTCTTGCAACAACATGCCGAGGCCGGGCCACGAAAAGATCTTCTCGACGACGACGGCGCCGCTGACGACGACGCCTGCTTGCAGGGCCGTCACGTGCACGACGGGCACCAGCGCGTGGCGCAGCGCGTGCCGCGTGACGACGACGAATTCGTTGGCGCCGCGGGCGCGGGCGCTGCGCGCGAAGTCTGACTGCAGCGCCTGCTGCAACGCCGCGCGGGCGTGGCGGGCCACGACGGCCGCGAACGGCAGCGCCAACGTCGTCACAGGCAACACCCACGAGCGCCAGCCGTCGTCGACGCCGCCGCTGGGCAACGCGCGCACGACGAGGGCGAAGAGGACGACGACGGCGGGGCCGAGCACAAAGCGCGGCACCGCCGACAGCACCGCAATGACGACGTCGATCAGCGGGTTTTTTCGGAGTGACAGCGCGCCGAGCAGCAGTCCAACGACGACGCCGATGACGACGGAGAAGACGCCGAGGCCCACCGTCCGCGGCAACCGCTGCACGATCAGATCGCGCACGGGCTCTTGCGTGCGCCACGACCGCAGCGGTGTCGACGTCGACAGCAGTCCGGTGAGCACGCGGCCGCCCGCGGCGAGGGGTCCGCGGACACCGGGGCTTCGCGCCTCGTCGAAGCCTGCGTCTTTGACCACGGCGGCGCGAACGTCTTCGTCGACGTCTTCGCCCATGACGCGGGCGACCGGGTCGCCGGGCACGAGGGCGGCGAGGGCGCCGGTGACGACGGCGGCGCAGGCGGCTGTGGCGACGACGACGAAGACGCGTCTGACGACATGCAGGCACGGAGGCCTGCGCCACCCCTCGATGAAGACGCTGGCAACGACGGCCAACACCGCGGCGATGGCGACGGCCTCATTCATCGGCGCAACCGCAGGCGACAGGACTTCGATTCTCCCTGAGGTCACTCATCGACGAGCTCGACGTCGGCGAGGGGCAAGAACGATCCGGTGCGCCAGGGCTTCAGGCCGCGCACGCGCGGACCCGCGAGCATCACCTCGTCGTCGAACCACAGCGGCACCAACGGCATGCGCTGCTGCACACGGCGCTCGACGAGGCCATAGAGCCGCGCCCGCTCGGACTCATCGAAGGTGTCGCGGGCCGCGTCGAGCCAGGCATCGACGTCGACGTCGACGAAGCCGCCGCGGTTGCCGCCGCCTGCGCCGCCTGCGCCCTTCTCGAAACGCGGGATCGAGCGCGAGTGAAACACCGTCGTCAGCAGGTCGGGCTCGGCGACGGGCGTCCACTTGGCGAGCACCATGTCGAAGCGCCCGGCCTTCATGTCTTCGTAGACGACGGACCAGTCGCGGACCACGACCTCGACGTCGACGCCAACGACGCGCAGCTGCTCGCGCAGGGCGATGGCGATGCTGCGGCGCAGACGGTCTGGCGTCACGAGCAACGTGAGCTGTAAGCGCTTGCCGCCCAACAGCCGCCGGGCCGTGTCGACGTCGTTGTTCACCGGAGTAAGCGCATGGTCTTTCGCCCAGTGTGCCGGCGGCAGCAAGCCCGAGGCCCGCTGCCCGCGATCGCGGAGGCGGCCGTGCAAGAGGGCGTCGACGTCGACGGCGCGGGCGATGGCGTTGCGTTCGTCGTCGCTCAACCGACGCGCGTTGAGGCCGAGGTACGAGAAGCCGAGCCCCGGCAACGACAAGACCTGCAACGACGACGGCAAGCGATCGAGGTCCCAGGCGGCGACGTCGCCGGCGACGACGTCGACATCGCCGGCGACGGCGGCCAACAAGCGGGCGTTGCCGTCTCTGACCACACGGACGCTCAGATCTGACCGCGCGTCGCGGGCGGCGAATTCGAAGCGGTCGACGTCAATCGCGGCGACGACGTAGCGGCCGGCGCCCTGCGGGTGAAAGCGGCTCGCGTCGAGGTCGCCGCTGGTCGCGCGCTGCAAGATGCCCAAGGCGCAGACGACGTCGACGATGAAGGGCGCCGACCGGTGCTGTAGCTCGAAGCGCACCGTGTCGTCGTCGACGGCGACGACGCGCGACAGATCGCGCAAGCGCGCGCGGTGCGGCGAGCGCAGCGCCTCATCGAGCACCGAGGTGAAGGTGAAGACGACGTCATCGGCGGTGACCGGCGCACCATCGGGGAATCGCAGCCCCGCGCGCAGCTTTGCTTCGACTGTGAGCTCACCCGACACCCCGGCAGGACGCGTGATCGAGGCGGCGACGATGGGGTGGGCGCGGCCGTCGTCGCCGACGACGCACAGCGGCGGCGACACCAGTTGCGAGAGGCGCACCGCCGTCGACGACGTGGCGAAGCGCGGGTCGAGCGACTCGGGCGCGTTGGCCACCGCCACCCGCACCGTCCGTGACCGCGACGACGATGTAGGAGCTGGCGCGCACGACACAGTTGCTACGACGACCCATCCCGCGACCAGAGCGAGACGCACCGAAGGTGGAGGTCGTGAAATGGACGGCAGGGGGACTCCCGTCGCTACAATAGAGGCCAGTGGGGGCCAGCTGGCGCCTGAGGTGCGAGGAATGCGTCGAGTGCTGTCCGTGCTGTTGGTCGTGAGCGCCGTTCTCGTCGGTGCCCCTGCGAGCGCTGCCCCCAAGACGTCGACGCAGAAGGTCATGCAGGCCAAGGCGCCCCCGAAGCCGAAAGAGCGGCCGGCGCCGCGCGTGGTGACGACGTCGCCGACGCTGAAGCCCGCGTTGAAGAACGCCATCGTCGCCGCGCTCAACGAAGAAGCCCTCGACGGTGTCGACGTCGGCTTCATCGCCACCGACGTCAAGACCGGCGCCGTGCTCGCCGAATCCGGCGCCGACAACCTCATCAACCCCGCGTCGAACGCCAAGATGATTACGTCGGCGGCGGCCCTCGACCGCTTGAAGCCCGAGTACCGCTTCAAGACCGAGTACTACGTCACCGGCGCCGTCAAAGACGGCACCCTCTACGGCAACCTCGTCGTCAAAGGCTTCGGCGATCCGACCATCGTGTCTGAGCGCATGTCGAAGATCGCCAACGAGCTGTACCTGTTCGGCATCGAGAAGATGACGGGCAGCGTCGTCGTCGACGACAGCTACTTCGACGCCAACGAAGAGGCCCGCGGCTGGGAGCTCGAAGAGGCCCCCGACCGCGCCTACGCCGCACCCGTCAGCGCGCTGTCGGTCAACTACAACGCGATCGCCATCTACCTGCGCCCCGGCTCGTCGATCGGGGCGCCCGCCATCGTGCGCGTCGACCCGCCGAGCGAGCGCGTGACCTTGTCGGGCGAGATCATCACCGCTGCCGTCGGCGAGGGCATCCACGTCGTCAGCCAGAAAGACGAAGACCCGTCTGATGGCGAGAGGGGAGCCGGCCCCGGCATGCCCGCCCGCGGCACGCTGCTCACCATCGAAGGCGCCATGGGCATCCGCGAGCCGCCGGCCCGCATCTACCGCCGCGTCTACGACCCCTCGCGGCACTTCGGCTCGACGCTCACGTACTTCTTGCAGCAGCGCGGCACCAAGATGCGCCACAGCGTCGTCAAAGGTCCGGTGCCCGCGGGCGCGCGCTTGATTCTCGTCGACAAGTCGCAGCCGCTCAAAGAGATCGTCGACGACCTCAATCATTATTCGAACAACATCATCGCCGAAACATTGGTGAAAGCGATGGGCGCCGAGGTCTACGGCGCCCCCGGCACCTTCGCCAACGGCTTGAAGGTCGGCCGCGAGTTTCTCGAGAAGCGCGTCGGCGTCGCCCCCGGCAGCTACGTCTACGAAAACGGCTCGGGCTTGAACGACGTGAACCGCTTCACCCCGCGACAATTGACATCATTGGTGCGCACGGTCTCGCAGGACTATGAGATTGCAACCGAGTGGTTCACCTCGCTGGCCGTCGCCGGCACGCAGGGCACCGTCGGCCACCGCATGAAAGACACGCCGGCGCTGCGCCGTCTGCGCGCGAAGACCGGCACGCTGCGCGGCGTGAGCGCGTTGTCGGGCACCGTCGTGCAGCCCGACGGCAACGTCGTCGCCTTTTCGTTCCTCACGCAGGGCTACAAGACCGGCGCTGGTCCGATCTGGAAGGTGCAGAACCTCATCGGCGCCGCCATCGCCAGCGACGGCGCGTGGAAGGTCGGCGGCGAAGAAGGCGACGAAGAAGGCGAAGTCGTCAGCAGCGCCGACGGATCCAACAAGCCGATCGAAATGATTGCCAACGGCGGTTAGTAGGGATCCTGTGAGCAATTTTTCTTCGACGACGACGCCCGCGTCGCCCGCGCACCGATCTGCCAACGCGCAGAGAAGGCCCCCCTGGCCCCCCGAAGCCGGG
>JANNAY010001523.1:0-1580 GCA_031384945.1 Deltaproteobacteria bacterium | reverse complement strand
GCGACCAGCACCTGCGCGTGGCCACGGCGTCCGACGCGGCGGCTCTCGAGGTGTTGCTCGAGGCGTCCTTCGATGGCGGGCAGGGGCGCGCCAGCGCTGTCGACGTCGATGACGTAGTCGGCCGAGGCGGCGCCGGTGGCGCTGGGGTCGAAGCTGCCGTCGACGACAACGACTTCGCGGCCGGCGACGGCGGGCAGGTCGAGGCTGCCGTCTTTGTCCAAGACGCCGCTGGCGATGGGGTCGCCGGGGTGGGCGACGTCGAAGCCGATGAAGCCGGCGCCGGCGGCGGCGAGCACGGCGACGACGGCGACCGCGCCGCCGCGGGCGAGTCGAACCGCCTTCACGTGTCGCAGCACCATCAAGCCAGCGAGAACGGGAATGACGACGGCGCAGGCAGCGACAAACATGGCGGGGCCCGTTGCTACGGAATCTGCCGAGCGGGTTCGGCAGATGGACTCAGGCTTTATGCCCGTGTCGCGCTGCGAACCACTGAAAGGTCTTGGCCAATCCCTCTTCGACCGAGATCTGCGCCGTCCACCCCGACGCCTTCGTCAGCTTCGCCGGATCGATCACCGAGCGCTTCTGCTCGCCCGGCCGGGCGGCCGCGTAGATGATCTCGACCTTCGTCGGTGAGGCTTTGAGCAGCGCATGGGCGAGCATGTTGACGTCGGTCTCTCGGCCCTGGCCAACGTTGAAGCCGCCGACGAGGCGCTTGTCGAGGGCCGCGGCATTGGCGCGTACGACGTCTTCAACAAACACGTAGTCGCGCGTCTGCGCACCATCACCAAAGATGGTGATCGATTTGCCGTCGAGGATGCGGTTGCAGAAAATGGCGACGACGCCGGCCTCGCCGTGGGGGTTCTGCCGCGGTCCGTACACGTTGCCGTAGCGCAATGCAGTGTAGGGGATTTTGTAGAAGCGGTGGTACCAATCAAGATACTGCTCAGACACAGCCTTGGCCAGGCCGTACGGCGACTCGGGCCGCGACGGGTGCGACTCGGGCGCCGGATACGTCTCTTGTTCGCCGTACATGGCGCCGCCCGACGACGCGAAGAGCACGTGCTGCAGGGCGCCTGCGCTGCGGGCAGACTCCATCACGTTGAGCAAGCCGACGAGGTTGACGTCGGCGTCAAAGGCGGGGACGGCGACGGACTTGCGCACGTCCATCTGGGCGGCGTGGTGGCACAGCACCTCGGGGGCGAAGGCCATGACCGCGGCGGCGGCTTCTTTGCTGCGCAGGTCGGCTGTGACGAGGCGGGCCTTGGGGTTGACCTGCTCGCGCAGGCCAGACGACAGGTCGTCGAGTGCGACGACGTCGTGGCCGTCGGTGACGAAGCGGTCGACGAGGTGAGAGCCGATGAACCCGGCTCCGCCGGTGACGAGCATGCGCATGGCCCCGACGTACGACTTGACGGGCAGGCGGGCAACCTCGACATTCCCGCCATGCGCATCGCTGCTCTGGCCCTCGGCTTGTCCTCGTCAATGACCGCTCTGCTCGGCGCGTCCGTGTTGGGCGGGTGTGCGTCCGACGGTGAGAAGAAGCCGGCCGCCACCGACGCCGCTGGCGAAGCGTCACTCGG
>JANNAY010001514.1:0-1863 GCA_031384945.1 Deltaproteobacteria bacterium | reverse complement strand
TCAGGATCTTCGCGCAGCGCCGACTTCAGTGCACGGTGAAATGTCTTGGTGTGTGGACCAATCTCTCGCTGGTTGATCAAGCACTTGATCGACTGGTGCACGAACTCGATCGGGTCTTCGAGCGTGATGATGTGGTCGGTGCGGTTCTTGTTGATCGCGTCGATCATCGCCGCCAGCGTCGTCGACTTACCCGAGCCGGTCGGACCGGTGACGAGCACCAGGCCCTTCGGCAGCTCGCTCAAGTGACGGCACACCGGCGGCAGGTTCAGCTGCTCGAAGGTCAGCACCTTGGCTGGAATCACGCGCATGACGCTGCCAGCGCCGCCCTTGTCGCGAAACAAGTTCACGCGAAAGCGGGCCACGCCGGCGATGGCGTAGGCGAAGTCGGCGTCGTTGTCGTCGGCGAAGTGCTGCTTGCTGCGCTCTTCCATCACCGGCTCGAGCAGCGCGTAGACCTCTTCAGGACCGAGCGGGTTGGTGTCGCCGATCTCGAGCATCTCGCCGTCGATGCGCCAGCGCGGCTTCTGCCCGCCCGAGATGTGCAAGTCAGAGCCGCCTTCGGCCACGAGGCGACGCAGCAAAGCATCGAGCCGCGGCGACGACTTCTGCGTGTTCGTCGACGACGACGCGTGCGCCGACGGCGCGTCGCGCAAGGGATCGGCCGTCCAACCGGCGACGCCGGCGACGCCCGACATCGCGCGCTCGAACAGCGTCGCGGTGATGCGCTGGGCCCGCAGCTCCATCCCCGGCAAGAGCTCGCGGGCCATCTGCAAGACCTTGCCGCTGGCGTCGTCGACGAAGCCCAGCACCAGCGCGTTGCCCGTCTGCTTCACCGGCACCGCCCGGTGGCGGTTGATGAAGTCGAGCGGCAAGAGCGAGAACACCTCAGGATCGAGCTGGCTCTCATCGTCGAGCGCCGGCATCGGGATCTGCCGTGACGACGTCGCCAACCGCGCCGCGAGCCCGCGCGAGATGCCGAAGCCGAAGCCCGGGATGCGCTCGTACATGACCTGAAACGCTTGCTGCTCGAACTTCAAGAGCAGCGCGCGGCCGGCGGCGACGACGGTGGCGGTGCGCGGCTGTCCGGTGAGCAGTCCCATCTCGCCGACGCTGTCGGGGGGGCTCAAGCGGGCCAGCTCGACGAGGTCACCGATGTCGCTGCGCGTGTACACGCCGATCTCGCCGGCGAGCACGACGAAGAACGAATCGCTGGGATCACCCTTCTCCATCACGACGTCGCCGACGTCGACGGTGAACAGGGCGGCGCGCTGCGAGACCTGCCCGAGCACTTCGGGGGTCAGCTGCGAGAAGAGCGGCGATTGGCCGAGGGCCTGCACAACGCGGGGGAGCAGGTCCCCCTCGAGCGGGAGCTGTTGCATAGAGCGGACTCTCTCCGAGACGGCCGCGTCGGCGCAACAAACGCGTCAGCCGCCGCCGAAGACGCAAGAGCCGCCGTCGCAGCGGTAGTCTTTGGCGTCGCGGGTGATGCAGACGTCGACGCCGGGGCCGGCCACGCCGTCGACGACGTGGGCGACGTTGTCAGGATCGTCGCGCGCGTCGCACGGCGGGGCGCGCAGGCAGCGGTTCTCACCGTCTCGGACTTCGACGCAGACGAGGGTGCCGCCGCATTCGGCGTCACCGTCGCATTCGACGTCGTCGAGCTCGACGCGGGCGGCGCTGCGGATGCAGTCGTTGTCGCCGACGCAGAATTCGCCGTCGACGTTGGCGAAGCAGTCGACGTCGCTGCAGCTGCAGCCGCTGTCGTCGCAAGAACAGTTGCCGCGGCACGAGCCGCCAGCCACGGATTCGCTGCGGTCGTCGCCGGCGACGCCCTGGCAGCCGTCGACGCAGCCGCAGCTGGCG
>JANNAY010001501.1:0-1914 GCA_031384945.1 Deltaproteobacteria bacterium | reverse complement strand
CGGCGGCGAAGCGATCCCATGATCAGCTTCATGCGATCGTTGCCGCTGAGCACGTCGCGGTGCCGCTCAAGAAACGCCCAGTAGAGCGGCGTCAACGGACACGTTGCCCCTGCTCGATCAGGTCGGGGAGAGAAAGCACAGCGGTCGCAATAGTCGCTCATCTTGTCGACGTAGGCGGCGCCGGCGACGTAGGGCTTCGTCGTCATGATGTCGCCCGCGCCGAAGGTGCCCATCGCCAAGACGTTGGGCTCGACGACCCAGTCGTAGGCGTCGACGTAGGCGACCCAGAACCAGTCCGTCAGCTGCCGCGGCGAGACGTCGAGCAAGGTCGCGATGTTCGAGAGCACCATCAAGCGGGTGATGTGGTGGCTGTAGCCTTCGCGCCAAACGTCGTCGACGACGTGGTCGAGGCAGGCGAGGCCGCTCGCAGCGCCGCCCCAGCTCGAAGGCCAATAAGCCGCGGGCAATTGATTCTGCGCGCCGAGCACCGAAGGCGCGCCGCTCTTTTCGCTGCCCGGTCCACGGCGAAACCCGTCGGTGCGCTTGTGCACGTGACGCACGAACTCGCGCCAGCCGAGCACCTGGCGCAGAAACCCCTCTTTCGACGGCAGCGGAATCGGCGCGGTGACGACGTCGTCGACGATGTCTTTTGGCAGCAAGCGGTGCAGGTTCAACAGCGGGCTGATGCGCGTGTGAAACAGTCCCGACGACGTTGTCGACATGGCGTCTTCGTACGGACCAAACGTCGGCAAACACGACGCCAGCGCCCACGCCCACGACGCCGCCGCATCTGACGACGACGCAGGCAACGACGCCGGCGTCAGCGTGCCGGGGTGCTTCGCGTATTGCGTGCGCACGAGGTCGACGACCTCGGCGGTGATGGCGTCGACGGCGAACTCGGGCGGCGTCGGCGGCGGCGGCGTGCCCTTGAACGGTTGGCGGTTCTCGCCGTCGAACGAGAAGCGGCCGCCGACCGGCTTGCCGTTTTGCTCCATCAACAGCCACGTTCGCCGTCGCACGTGGCGGTAGAAGGCGTCCATGCGGTAGGGCGGCGCTTCGCAGGCGGCGTCGAAGTCAACGTCGTCAGAGAGCCAGCCCTCGTGGTCGACGACGACGATGGCGCCTTCGTCGACCAGCGGCTTCACGTCTTCGCGCAGCTCGCGCTCGGCGGCCTCCATCATCGTCAGGGGTCCGAGGCTGGCGGCGAGCGGACGCAGCGCCGACGCGTAGTCACCCTCGGCGACGACGTGTTTGACGGCGACGCCGCGGGCCGCTTGCTCGAGGGCGAAGTGGCGCAGGTTGGTCAGCACCAGCGCCAGCTTCTGCTGGTGGTACGGCCGCTGCTGCGCCTTCTTCGGCGCTTCGACGACGACGATGCCCGTGTCGCCGGGGTCGGCGTCGGCGAGGGGTCCGATGCGGTCGTTCAGTTGGTCGTAGGGCACGAAGACCCAACGACGCTGCCGCGTGCTGTCGAGGCGTTCGTTCAGCGAGCGAAGCTGCGAGGCGAAGACCATTCGCCTGAGATGCCGCGATCAGTGGATCTGTGACGTCGTCAGAACGTCAGTGGGCGTGGCGAACAAACTGCACGAGCACGCGGCGAATGTCGCGCGGATCGGTGGACGGCCACAGCCAACGCGGCAGGCGCGAGAGGGCGAGCTTGCGCTTCATCGGCAGGGCCTCGTACATCGCCTTCTCATCGGCGATTTGCTGCTCGCGCTCGGTGGGCGCGGTGACGATCGCCAACGACGGCAACGACGGCACCGTCGGCGTCTCGCGCACGCGGTGGGTGCGCGCGTCGCCGTTGAGGTCGTCGACGCCGGGGATGAGGGCGGCGGGGGCGACTCTGCCGTCTTCGTTGGCGTCGACGTAGATGGGGTTCGTCAGCGCGTAGGGCGTGGTCACGAAGGTCAGCGC
>JANNAY010001462.1:0-21736 GCA_031384945.1 Deltaproteobacteria bacterium | reverse complement strand
TGCGCGATCGCGCTGAGGTGCTGTTCGGCGAGGGCGTCGTCACCAGCAAAGGCAAGCCGTGGCACCCAGCCGACGCCGACCAGGCCGCGCACGGCCTGGCGCGCGGCGGCGACGTCGCCGTCGAGCAGCGACTGCTCGGCGGCGAGCACGGCGGTCGTGGCGTCCGAGCCGATCAGCGTGCCGTCGGCGAGCAGCGCGCGCACGCGGGGCAGCGCCTGCCGCGCCAGCTCGGGCGACGCCCGCGCGATCACGCCGGCGATCGGCAACGCCCCGCTGCCCGTTCTGACCTTGTCACCGGCCAGCAGGTACTTCGCAGTGAACCGGTCGGCGAACCCGCTGCGGCCCATGACGCGCTCGAACCGCAGCCCCAGCGCGAGGTGAGAGAGAAGGTCGTCGTGCCACTCTTCGTTCGCGAAGATCGACTTCTCGAGGCGGTCGAGCCCGACGCCGAGGTGCCCCGTGCCGCCGTCGACGGTGGCCAACAAATACGCCGTCGCCCAGGCGTCGAAGGCGGCGGCACGGTTCTGGTGGAACGACGCCAGCGCCCGCACCTCGCCCCACTCGCCGAGCCGGGCCAGCACGCGACCAAGGCCCAGCGCGCCACCTGGCGCGCGGTCTTGCAGCAGATAGGCGAGGCGCATCATCGGCAGCGCCGCTCGCGCGTCGTCGGTCAGTGAGGCGCGCCACGACCACATCCCGGGCGCCGTCGGACACCAGACCGTCCCCGCCCGCGCGGCCAGGGCTGGGTCGATCTCGAACGATGAGCTCAGCTCGCGCACAGCACAGCTGCTCGGGTCGGCGTCGACGGCGGCGTCGTAGGCGGCGCGGGCGGCGTCGAAGTCACCGGCGCGCTCCCACCCCATGGCCTCGGCTCTGGCGAGGGCGCCGACCAGCAGCGGCCCGGTGGCGCCCGCTTTGTCGTGCACCGTCGCCGCGAAGAAGCCCCACGCTTCGGGTGAGGCGGCCGGCAACCACTGCAAGCGAAACCACGCCTGGTCGCGCGGGCTGGCGGCGTCGAGCGCTGCGGCCGCCGTCTCGGGCCAGACCGGCGTCGGTCCATCGGGCTCTTTCTGACCGCAGCGCTGGGCGAGCGTCGCCGCGTGCAGCGGCGCGATGACGGCGAGGGCGTCGCAGGCGCCGACGTCGCCGACCTCGACGGCGGTCTTGAGCCGGAAGACGCGCGCGGGATCGTCGCCGAGGATCGCCGAGCGATCGCTCGGGGGCACGACGGGCGGTGGCGCAGCGATGGCGTCGATCAGGGCGTTCGCCGCGGCGCTGCCGACGGCGGAGAGGTCGGCGCCGGCGCGGCTGACGACGAGCTCGTCGCCGCCCTGGCGGCGCGCCCGCAGCGTAACGGTGACGCCGTCGTCGTTGACGCCGACGTCGCCCTCGACGACGGCGTCGACGCGGGCGGCGGCGTCGGCGAGGGCGGCGGCGGCGGCGTCGCCGGCGAAGGGCTCGTCGGGCAACTTGGGCGTGCCGCGCGTCGGCAGTCGCAGCAAGGCCGCCGGTCCACGAAAACGCGCAGGTGCGAGCCGCGACAGGCCGAGCGCGCGACAGACCATGGCGGCGACGGCGACACCGACCTCGGGCGGCGTTTCACCGGACACACGCAGCGGCAGGCATCCGAGCGTCTGCGCCGGCGCGACCAGCACCGCGCGCAGCTGCTCTGGCGGCGTGGCCCGCTGCGCCCACCAGCCGGCGAAGACAGCAGCGACGACGACGACGATGACGACGACGCCGACGACGACGCGGGCGGCGCTGTTGGCCGGCCGCGACAGCCGCGTCGACAACAACGGCGCGATCGACGGCGCGGCCGACGGCACAACCGGCGGAGGCGGCGCGAGCGCCGTCTCGGTGACAAAGTCGACGACGCCTGTCGCCGGCGTGGGCAACGGCGTTGACGGCGACAGCAGCTGTTTCAGCAAGTCGAGGGCCAGGGCGGCGCTGGCGACACGGCGAGCGGGGTCGCGCTCCATCAAGCTGGTGATGGCGGCGTCGACGTCGGCGGGCAGCGACGAGACCAAACTGCGTGGCGGCGGCACCGGATCGATGAGCTGGCGCACGAGGGTGGCCTGCACGTTCGGGGCGCGGAACGGAAACTGCCCGGTGACCATCTCGTAGAGGACGACGCCGACGGCGTAGACGTCGGAGGCGGCGGTGGCCGGCTTGCCTTGCAGCTGCTCGGGACTGATGTAGCCGGGGGTGCCGACGATGGCGCCGGTCTGGGTCGGCGACGCGCCGCTGGCGTCGGGGGCGCGCACGATGCCGAAGTCGATGAGCTTGGCGAAGTCGTCGTGGCCTTCGCTGCGCTGCAAGAAGATGTTGTCGGGCTTGAGATCGCGGTGCACGACGCCGCGGTTGTGGACGGCGGCGAGGGCGCGGCAGACGTCGGCGGCGATGCGCACGGCGCGTTGCCAGGGCAGCGGCACCTGCATCTCGTCGCGCAGCGAGCGCCCGGCGAGCAGCTCCATCACGAGAAAAAAGTTGCCGCCCTCGACGCCGCTGTCGAGAAACGTGACGACGTTCGGATGGCTGACGGAGGCCAGCGCCGCCGTCTCTTTGCGGAAGCGCTCGACGAATTCGGCATTGCCAGCGCTGTCGCTCTTGATGATTTTGAGCGCGACCTCGCGCCCGGTGTCGACGTGGCGGGCGATGTAGACGGTGCCCATGCCACCTGAGGTCAATGGGCGGTCGATGGTCCAACGTCCGCCGAAGACGGTTTGAATCAGCGGGTCGTCTGGCATCGTCGGCGCGGCTCCGGGCGGGCCGTGAGGTTAGCACTGCACGGGGAGTGACGGAGGGGCCAGAGCGTGCCATGGCCAGCGGATGAACGACGTCATCGCCGCCCGCGTCGCCGACGCCGCCGAAACCAGCGCCAACCAGGCGCCTTCGTTCCTCACCAGCATCACGCACGGCGGTCCGCTCGCGCTGATGGTGTTGTTGCTGCTCGTGGGCTTCTCGGTGGCCTCGTGGGCGATCATCATCGTGAAGTTCATGGCGTTGAGAAACGCACAGAACGGCAGCGTCGAGTTTCTTGAGCACTTCTGGCAGTCGAAGCGCCTCGACGAGATCTTCGCCCGCACCGAGCAGATGTCGGCGTCGCCGATGGCGCAGGTGTTTCGCGCTGGCTACCAAGAGCTCGTCAAGGTGAAGCAGCGCGAAGCCGCCGCCGCCGAGAAGGGCAAAGACCAGATCGGTGGCGGCGTCGAGAACGTCGAGCGCGCCCTGCGCCGCGCCGCCCTCGCCGAGATGACCGAGATGGAGCGCCTGGTGCCCTTTCTCGCCACCGTCGGCTCGACGTCGCCGTTCATCGGCCTGTTCGGCACCGTCGTCGGCATCATGAAGAGCTTCGGCGAGATCGGCGCGAAGGGCTCGGCGAACCTCGCCACCGTCGCCCCCGGCATCTCAGAGGCCCTCATCGCCACCGCCGCCGGCCTGCTCGCCGCCATCCCCGCGGTCATCGCCTTCAACGCCTTCGGCACCCGCACCAAGATCATCGGCGCCGAGATGGAGTCGTTCAGCAGCGACTTCATGAACATCGTCCGTCGCCACTTCTTTTGAACCGGTAGGTCTCTCATGTTGCGCGCTTTCGTCGTTGTGTTGATGTTTGCCGCATCGTTGATGGCGTGCACGCCGTCGGCCGAGGCGAAAGAGCCGGCGACGCAGGTGGCGGCGGCGCCCCTCGACTTCAGCTTCAACGACATCAGCGGCAAGCCCGTCGACCTCAAGAGCTTTCGCGGCCAGACCGTGTTGATCGTGAATGTGGCGTCAGAGTGCGGTTACACACCCCAGTATTCCGAGCTGCAGCAGCTCTACACGAAATACAAAGACAAGGGCTTCGTCGTCTTGGGATTTCCGTCCAACGACTGGGGCGGCCAAGAGCCCGCCGACGGCGCGGCGATCCAGAAGTTTGCCAGCGAAGAGTACGGCGTGACCTTTCCGCTGATGGCGAAGGTGCACACCACGGGCAAAGAGATCGCGCCGCTCTACGCCACGCTCGAGAAACAGAAGGGCGCGGTGCAGTGGAACTTCACGAAGTACCTCGTCGACGACAAAGGCGTGGTCGTCGCCAAATTCGACTCCGCCGTCACGCCGTTGTCGCCCGAGCTGACGTCGGCGATCGAGAAGGCGCTGCCGAAGAAGGGCTGAGCCAGCTGAACGAATCGGCCTGATCTGCGCCTGAATCGTGGTTCGAGTCGCGGCGTTGGGAGCCCATCATGCGCACACCTCTCCTCTCTCTCGGCCTCTCGCTCTTGTGCGCGTCGCAGGCCGTCGCCGACCCCTGCGTCGTCGCCAAAGACGCCTACGCCCTCGCCAAAGACGAAGGCCTCGACGTCGGCGCCTTTGCCGTGCTCGTCGATCGCAAGTGCGTGCGCTCGACGGCGCCGACGTTGACGCCAACGCGGCGACGGGGCCCTGACGGCGTCGCCCGTTACGTGCGCGCCACCGACAAGACGTTTCGCGTCGCCAAGGGCGCGACGTACCTGCCCAGCGTTCCCGGCGATGTCACCGTCGTCGACGCCTCGGGATCGTTGCTCGAGAGCGTCATCAACCTGCCGAGCGGCGTGCGCGTGCTCGACCTGAGCAACACCCGCGTCACCAGCCTTGTGAACCTGCCGCGCGACCTGCGCGTGCTCGACATCAGCGGCACCACCATCACCTCGCTGATCAATCTACCCGGTGACCTCGCCGTGCTCGACGCGAGCGACACGCAGGTGACGTCGCTGGTCAACCTGCCGCGCGACCTGCGCGTGCTCGACGTCAGCGGCACCGCCGTCAGCAGCGTCATCAACCTGCCCGCGGGCCTCGAGGTGCTCTCGGTGGCGCGCACTGGCGTGACGAGCCTCGTCAACCTGCCCGCGTCGCTGCGCGTGCTCGACATCTCAGGCACGGCCATTCGATCGCTGACGAGCTTGCCTGCCGGCGTCACCTGCGTCGTCGCCGCCGGCCTCGACGTCGGCGGCGTTGGCGTCGTCACCGACATCGACGACTGCCCCCGCTGACGGCGGCCGATCTGGCGAACCGCTCGGCCAAGGCAGGCGCGGACCGGAGCCGAGGTTAGGCCGTCGGATGCACGACACCGCCCAACCGCGCCTCTCTGCTCAAGGTGAACCGACACCGCACTGGCCGTCGTCGGGACTGCGCCTCTCAGAGATCGCGGCGGCGGCCTTGCAGCTGCCCGCCGACGCCTTTGCCGCCGTCTACGGCAACACGTTCTTCATTCGCCACGCGATGGCCACGCGACCGCTGGCGCCGGTGCGCACCGCGCTCTCGTTCGACAACGACAACGACGACGACGACCGTGTGCGCGAACGAACGGGAGAGCTCGTGCTGCTCGTGATGCCTCTGCTGCGCGGATCCAAGAGCGAGCATCCGTTCGTCAGCATCGGCCGGCTCGCCGCCAACGACGTCTGCATCGTCGACGAGACGCTCTCGAAGTTTCACGCCTACGCCCGCGACCTCGACGGCACGGTGTTTCTGCAAGACGCCCGCAGCAGAAACGGCACCACCGTCGACGGCAACGTGGTCGCCGCCCGCGGCGCCGGCGATGCGACGGCGTTGCATCCCGGCAACGTCGTGCGCTTTGGCAGCGTGACCACGTCGTTTCTCGACGTCGATGGGCTGGTCGCCCTCTGCCGCCGCGCCTCGCGCTGACGTCTCGCCGAAGGCTCAGACGACAACGTGGCAGACGACGACGGTGATGTTGTCGTGGCCGCCACGCTCGTTGGCCAAATCAACGAGCACGTCGGGCACCTTGTGCAAGAAATTGTCGACGACGGTGCGGCAGATCTCGTCGTCGTTGACGAGTCCTGACAAGCCGTCGGAGCACAAGACGAAGGTGTCGCCGTCTTCGAGGTCGACGGCGCCGACATCGACGTCGACGTCGACGCAGGTGCCGACGGCGCGGGTGATCACGTTCTTCCATGGCGACGTCTTTGCCTGCTCGGCGGTGATGGCGCCGGCTTTGACTTGCTGGGCGACGAGCGAGTGGTCTTCGCTCACTTGAAAGATGCGGCCGCCGCGCACGAGGTAGCAGCGGCTGTCGCCGACGTGGCCGACGAGCACGCGGTCGCCGGCGAACAGCAGCGACGTCGTCGTCGTGCCCATGCCGCGGTGGTCGGGGCCGCTCGCTTGATCGTGGATGACCGCGTTGGCGCGCTCGATGGCGCCCTTGAGCACGCCGCCAGCGTCGTTGCCGAGGCGCTGTCGGTGTTCGTGCACGAAGACGTCGAGGACGCGGACGGCGAGGTCGGCAGCGACTTCGCCGCCGTTGTGGCCGCCCATGCCGTCGGCGACGGCGTAGAGGCCAACGTCGTTGGCGACGAGGTAGCGGTCTTCGTTGTGGTTGCGCTTGCGACCGACGTCGCTGGTGGCCCAGGAGTAGACAGTGAGCATGGTGACCTCCGCTTTCGTTCAAACACTGTGACCACCACGCGCTCTTCGGCGGAGCCGCGCCGCGGTGCGAGAGCGTGCGCGGGGCGTGCGCGGCGCTCGAGCAAAGCGACACGTCGCATCCGCCGTCGGGAGGATCTGTGAGCCCCATCGCTCGGCCATCGACGTCGACGCGGGCACGGTGGGCAGATGTCGATCGAACGTGAGCGCTGCGTTGTTTGTGGAGAGCTGCGCAACAAAGGCGTCTTGTGCGCGGCCTGCGCCGACGGCCTCGCCCCCGACGACTTCTGCCCCGAGCAGATCACGGCGCAGAAGAAGCGGCCCGAGCACGGCGCCACCAACTGCTGGCTCGTCGACGGCTACGGACAGCCGCACACGTTGTCGTTGCCGTCGTCGTCGTCGTCGAAGAGCGCGTCGCCGTTTCGCAGCCTCGCGATTGGACGCGACAAGAAGAGCGAGCTGTGCGTCGCCGAGCGCACCATCTCGTCGACGCACGCCTCGCTCGAGCACCGTCCGTTGAGCAACGCCTGGTTCGTCGTCGACCACGGCAGCGACAACGGCGTCTTCGTCGGCGCCGACCGCGTGCCCCGTCGCTTTCCTCTCGAGCCCGGCGATCGGATCTCGCTCGGGCGCCGCGTCGCGTTTCTCTTCGTGCCCCTCGAAGACAAAGACATCGACGCCGCCATCGACGAGCACCAATTTCTCACCGCGCAGTCGTGGTCAGAAGACACAGTCGGCGACGCAGGATCCATCGAAGGCGCCGTCGTCAAAGTCAGCGTCGTCAGCGAAGGCGGTGCCGTCGCCTCGTGGGGCCAAGAGCGCGCGGTGCTCACCGAGCTCGAGTACGAGCTGATCGCCACGCTGCACCAGCGCTACGTCGACGACGACGACAAAGGCGCCGAAGCCCGCGGCTTCGTGCCCGCTGCGGTCTTGCTCGAGGCGCTGTCGTTCAAGAGCGAGGCGCCGACCCACAGCAACCTGCGCGGCCTCGTGCGAAAAATTCGCCGCAAGCTCGCCGACCGCGACGACGCCGTCGACCTCATCGAATCCCGCCAGGGCCTCGGCTACCGGCTCGCGCGGCCCATCGTCATGGGCTGAGCACGCGCGGCGACCGGACACAGCAGATGCCCGATCAGCGGCGCGCACCGCTCGGCGCAGGGCTGCTGCAGCGCTCCGTGACGACGTGAACGCGGTGCCTTGCTGGCGGGCGGGCCCCACCATGCTTCGGCGAAGCCCACCACGCGCAGGCCCCGTTGGTTCGCCGCATCGAAGAGCTTGGGCAGCGCGCAATCGCCTGTGCCGGACGGCAGCGCGTCGTGCCCAACGATCTCGGGCAGCGACAGCGACACGCCACCACGGCTCGTGATGCGCACCGCCGCCGTCATCGCCTTCATCAAATTCTGCGACGCCGCCTTCTTCTGCGCCGCCGTCGCCGTCGCCGAATTCACCGTCGCCCACGTCGTCGTCTGCAGCGCCTGCGTGTCGGCGCGCCGCACGAGGCACGGTGCCCAACCTGGGTTGTCTTCTTTGCCGCCGAGGTCGCCGGAGTAGGCGCGCAAGACGCTGCCGTCGTCGAGGACGGCTGTGCCGACCATCTTGCCCGGCGACGCGTCGAGCAGCGCGCGAACGCGATCGTCGAGCGTCGTGAACAGCGTGGACAGCGCCGCAGCAGCGACGTCGACGTCGTTGTCGGCGACGTGGTCGACGCCGCAGAAACGACAGAAGCCCCGCACGTTCGACATGGGGCAGCGTAGCGCTGTGCTGGGCGCTGGTTGCCCGATTTGGCGCGCCGACGACGCGGCTTGCCGAGCGAGACGCGCAGCTTGGAGGATGGCCTGATGATGGAGCTTCGCGACCGCCGGCTCGCAGCCCGGTTTCCAGTCGAGTTCGACGTCGAGCTGCACGAGCGCGGCGGCCTGGTCGCCGCCCACGTCGTCGACGTCAGCCGCCACGGCCTCTTCGTCGGCTGCCGCGCGCCCCCGGCGCCGCACCAGTCGATCTTGATCACGGTGAAGCTGCCCAGCGGGGCCTTTGAGACGCTGGCCAGCGTCGCCCGCCGCGTCGAAGACCAGAGCCGCGGACCGATGGGTGCAGGCCTCAAGCTCTTCTGCCTCGGCACCGATGCCAAAGTCCGCTGGGACCGCTTCGTCGCCGGCCTCGAGAGCCCTGGCCTCGAGCTGCCGACGCGGGCAACGTCGCTGGCTGCCGTGTGCTTCCTGGTGCGTCCGCCGGATCAGCAGACGTTGTTGTCTTTCTTCAACCACCAGGTGCTGACGAGCCGCACGCTCTACGTGACCCCGGCGCTGCGACAGATCGGCGCCGAGGTCTGCTTCACGCTCGTTCACCCACACACGCACGAAGAGCACGCCGTCGGCGCCGCCGTCGTCGACTGGAACCCAGACCAACCGCGGCGCATGGGGGTGCGTTTTGACCCCATCGACATCGACGGCCGCCGGGCGTTCCTGAAATTTCTCGGCCCGGTGCCGGCGAGCGAGACGCCGCCGCCGCCGACGACGATGGACCGCCTCGAGCGCGAAAAAGCCAACGAGTACGCCTACGTCTCGCCGAAGCTGCAGGGCCTTGCCGCGCCCATCATCGACCTCGAGCCCGAGGCCGAGGTCGTCGAAGACGCTCGCGCCGGCCTCTTCGATTTCAATTGGTCGAACGCCGACGACGCCAGCGAGCCCTAGGTGCTGCAATGCGGCTCGCCGTCGTCGAGGGGCGCGACGCCGACCTGCTCTGCTTCACGTCGTAGAGCGCCAGAGCACGCAGGCGTCGTAGACGACGACGACGAAGGCCATTCAGTAGCCGAGTCCCAGCTTCTCGGCTTCGGCGACGAGCTCGTCGGCGATGGCCTTGCGCTTCGCGTGGTCGTCGCGCTTGAACGTGAGCAGATCGGCGACGAGCACGCGCCGGTGCGTGCCCACCATGCGGTGCGGGAGCTTCTCTTCGTCGAGGAGCTTCACCAGGTGCGGGCGCGAAACGTTGAGCATGTCGGCCGCTTCCTGCGTGGTCAGCTCGGCGTGCAGGGGCACGACGGTGACGGCGTTACCGTTGGCCATCTGCGCGAGTACGGCGAGGAACATCTCGAACGCCTCGGCCGGTACGACGACAGAGACCTCTTCGTCATCGTCGGTTTCGCTGCGCACGCGAACGGTGCGTTTCTTCTTTCTGCGCCCCACCAGAGACAACGCGACCAACGCCGCGTTCGCCTCTGCAGCGATGGCTGCGGAGGGAACACGAGTGGGAACGGGAGAGAGCATTGACATAGTCAAGCCTAGCGATAAACGAAACAAACGCAAATCGTCGACGAGAGTCGGATCGCGGGCGAGCACCGGGCCACGAATGTTGACTTGCCGCAGGGCCCGCTCGCGCGGGCACGTGCTCGTGCCGGCAAGTCAGAGCATTCGCGACCCTCAACCCAGGTTGTGCATTCTCGTTGGCGAGCAGTCGCAGCGCGAACAACGCTTCGCCGACCATCGCCGAGGCCAGCGTGACGACGTGCTCGATCACGTCAAGGGTTCGCGCCGCAGCGGCGCCGCTTCGCGCCCTTGACGTGATCTGTGCGCGCCGTCCCTGCTGACCTCGTCGACGGGCGGCGGCGCTCCGCGGGGTCTCGGGGCGGCGGTGAAGAATCGTCGTCGTCGACCTGGGGCTTCGACCTAGAGACCATGCGCTCCGCTGCCAGCGTGGCCCAAGCCTCAATCAATCCGGCGAGCGATCAACATGGATGCGAAGCACAGGGATCGCGCCTTCGCTCAGGTTGCTCGTGAGGCGGCGACCGCCGGCAACCAGGAGTGCACCATCAACAATGTCGCCTGCTCCTCCAACAGGAATGGGAATCGAATCCAGGACCTCGTAGTCAAAGGTTGACAGCATCAGAACAGCAGACCTTTCGGCGAAAGCAACTAAGTCGTCCAAGCCGTCTCCATCTAGATCGCCGCGCGCAAAGTGAAGCACATCGATAGAAACACTGCGGCGGCGATCGCCAAACGAAAGCAGTCCATCTAAGAGGAGAACCGGTTCATCAACACCATCTCCATCAGAATCCACGCCGAAGATCTGCTCTGATTGCTGGCCCGTTTCTACCAGAGATCGTGTGGTGTCGTCCCAGACCATGACTTGCTGATCATTCCCCAATACGAGCAATTGCTCCGTTGGACCGCGCAGTAAGACGGCGCCTCCACGCGATGCGACCCCACTGGCAACAGCAACAGTCGAAAGTTCGACGATCCCCGCCGGGTCAGAAACCCGAGTGAGTTCACTCTCCGACAGCGAAAAGACCTCGGGCCGGCCATCGCCATCGACGTCCGCGCCAATGGCATGAGCGCAGGCAATCTGGTCAAACGCAAGGGTACGCCAAGTAATTTGGCCATCTTCATGCAGCAGATGAATCGCCAGTAGTCCGTCGGAACAGCCAACCATGTCTAGAGGCCACTGATTGTCAATATCCAGCGGCCGCAGACCGCTCTGTTGTTGTCCAACACTGGGATCAGATTCCAGAATATAGTAGCCATTTCCCTGCACGATAGAATACATGCGAGCCACATTGGATTCGACAAAGACAAAATAGCTGAACGAGTCGACATCATCTCGAGCAGTCAGGCCGACGACCTCGCGCACCGAATAGGGGCCTCCCTCCTGGATCGGACCCAACCGCCCATACGTAATGACCGCGCCGCCACGCCGAAGCAGCGTCGGGAGACAGTCGATGCAGGACGCATCCTCAGGCTCATCGCAGACCTCCTTGTTCTCGAGGAGGCCGTTGCCGCAGCGCTCGACGAAACACGTCGCGCTGCAACCGTCATCGCCGAAGCGGTCGCCGTCGTCACATTGCTCGAGGCCTTCAACGACGCCGTTGCCGCAGCGCCCGGCGCGGCACCCCGTACAACCGTCGAGGTCTACGCGATTCCCGTCGTCACAGACCTCGTCCAGATCGAGGACCCCATTGCCGCACCGCTCAATGCGACAATCGACGCAGAGAGCCCCGTCCAACTCACCGTCACACTCCTCACCGAGGGTCGATTGGACCAGACCATCTCCGCAAGACTCAATGTCACATTCTGCCGAGCACCCATCACCAGAGCGCGAGTTGGCGTCATCACACTGCTCGGTCGGCTGCAGCGCACCGTCGCCGCAGGGTCCCTCGTTTTGGCAGGTGATCGTACATCCGTCGCCGCCAAACGAGGTCCCATCGTCGCACTCCTCTGCGCGATCGACGACGCCGTCGCCGCAGCGCGGAAACTGGCAACGGTGATTGCAGAAGTCGTTGAGAACAAGGTTGCCGTCGTCGCACTCCTCGTCACCGTCCAGGCGCGCGTTGCCACACAACGACAAAGCGCAACGGTCAGTGCAATCATCGTCGTTGTCGACGTTGCCATCGTCGCAACCTTCGTTCGCGTCAAGAACGCCGTCGCCGCATGACCCGCAAACGGCATCGAAGGCGCAGACGGGATCAGCACAATCGACCAGTCCATCGTGGTCATTGTCGAAGGCGTCGTCGCAAATCTCGCGCGGCGCGCACGCGCCGAGCATGACGACCAGGAAGACCCCTAGCCGCAAGACCACTTGAGCGATCAAGCCGCCTTGCGCGACCAGCGGGGCTTCATGTCGTGGTCGACGAAGTATCCGCGGCCGCGCAGCTTCTCGAGGAAGTCGCCGCGGAGGTTCTTCTCGAGCAGCTTCACGCGCGCCCGCGTGCAGCCCATCTCTTCAGCAGTGGCCTCTTGCGTGAGGCCGCCGACGAAGCGGTGCAGGAAGAAGGCTTTTTCTTCGTCGGTGAGGCTGTCGATGAATTCGCGGGTGATGCCGGTGAGCTCGGCGTCGCCGGCGGCCTTTTCAGGGCTGCGCTCGTCGGGGAGCAAGCCACCACCGCCAGCGTTGCGGGCGCGGCGGAGGACGACGTCGGTCGTCTCTTCCATCGAGTCGAGGGAGGCGAGGCGCTCGTGGCGGGCGAGCTCGCGCAGCACGAGGTTCTTCGCGATCGAGAGCAGGTAGTTCTTGAAGGGACGCTCACCGTCGTAGTGCGTGCGCGTCGACGACGAGAACGCGCGGGTGAAGGTCTCTTGCACGATGGCGTCGACGTCGACGCCGGCGTTGCCACCGCGGTAGCGGCAGGTGCGGCCCTGCGAGACGAAGGTGAAGCCGCCCAGCAAGAAGCGCGTCACGAGCGTCGTGTACTGGCGGTAGAGAATCTCGAACGCCCAAGTTTCGCCCGCGCGGTAGGCCTTGAGGAGCGCGGGGTCTTCATGGAGCTCTTGCATTCGAAAACCTCTGAAGGTTGATCTCAGCGCGGTGCGAAGCGGAAGGTAATCCAATGTTCGCCCGATCCGCCGGCGGGTTGCGCAGATCTGCGCCAAAAGACCTACATCTGGGTTAGAACACCTACGTCGTGTGGCTTCGGTCACGCGGTTGTTCCCTGACAGCACCCGTTTTGCCCGATTCCGCCGCTTCCAGCAGCGGACTGCAGCGAGAGCCACCATGAGCACCGTCCGCAAGCTCTTTCTCGAAGTCGACGACGCGGCCGCCGTCGCCAACGACGTTGAACGCTCGCTCTTCGTGCCCACGCGTCTCACGCTCGAGCTGGGCGAGCACCTGCTGCTCGGCCTGCGGCTGCCGCACGCCAAGCGCGCCCTCGAGCTGCCCGTTGTCGTCGTCGGCCGTCGCCTGCCGCGCAGCGGATCGCTGCTCTCGGCGGGCGTGATGGTCAAGCTGAGCGACGCGCAGCATCCCCTCTTCGAGATCCTGCGCGACTTCGCCTCGGGCCGCGTCGTCGACCTTGAGGCCCGGCTGCAAGAGCGGCTGCGCTTTCCGGCCAAGGTGCGCTTCAGCACGCTCGACGACGCCCGCGCCGACTTGCTCGGCCTCGTCGGCGAAGACGGCGCCATCCTCAACGTCGCCGAAGTCTTTGTCAGAGGCGACCGCCTGGCCCTCGACGTCGACGTCAAAGGCGTCGTCGTCGTCACCGTCAACGTCTTGGTGCGCACGCTGCTCACCAACGAAGGCAAGACGCAGATCGTCGCCACCGCCCTCGACGATGCCGCGCGCGTCGTGGTGGGCGCCTTCTTGAACGGCGAAGTGTCGTCGACGAAGCGGGCCTGAGCTTCAGCCGACCGTGTGCGTCGGCGGCGGGATCGGAGACGTCGGCGTCGTTGTCGGCCCGCTGTCGATCTCGTCGGCGCGGTGGCTGAGCTGCCAGCCGACGCAGACGCCGCCGGCCAACAGCAACATCAGTCCAAGACGACGCACCTTGCGGCCGAAGAGCTTCATGTCGGTGGTGAAGCCGCGCTGCAGGTTCTTCTTCTTGCGCTTCTCGGCGATCGGTCCGTTGGGGCGCAGCGTGTAGATCCAGCCGCGCGTCATCATGGCGAGGCCGAGCAGGGCGAGCGGACCACCGACGACGTACAGGATCATCCAGCGGCCTCTTCGGATTCGCGCTCGATGAGCTTCAGCATCTTGCGCTTGATGACGCCGCGCTTGAGCGGGCTCAGGTAGTCGACGAACAGCTTGCCATCGAGGTGGTCGCACTCGTGCTGCAGCGCGACGGCTTTCAGGCCTTCGGCTTCGATGAACTGCGCCTTGCCGTCGACGTCGATGTAGTCGACGCGGCACTTGGCGGCGCGGGTGATCATGCCGGTCTCGCCGGGGACCGAGAGACACCCCTCTTCCCACTCGAGCTTGCCGCTCTTGTTGGTGAAGACCGGGTTGATCAGCGCGATGGGCGCCTCGCCCGACGGGGTCTCTTTGCCCGCCTGCTGATCTTTCTCGTAGGCGCGGATGTCGACGACGACGACGCGGACGAGCTCGCCGACCTGCGGCGCGGCCAGGCCGATGCCGTTGGCGTCGTACATGGTGGTGAACATGTCTTTGACGAGCGTCTGCACGTCGTCAGGCACCTTGCCATCAATGAGCTCGACCGGCTTCGACGTCTTCAAGAGCGTCGGGTGCGGCCAGATGAGGATCTCGCGAATCGTCATAGTGGGACCGGTGTAGCAGCCGGCATCGACGTCGTCAGCGGGTCTGATCAGCCGGCGGCGTGAGACCCATACACGTGTCCGGGCTCGTCGACAGCATCACGCCGACGACGGAACCGTTCGACGAGGCCGTTACTTCTTGAAGTAGATGGCGATCTCGCGGCCCTCGACCTTGGTCTCGAAGGGCACCGCGGACTTCATCTCGATCGTGATGCGGATGGTCGGCGTGGCGTCTTCGATCTCGGACGGCGTGATCATCTTGACGGGGCTGTCGAAGAAGGTGGCGTCGAGGTGGTTCTTGTTGTTGCGCAGCGGGATCGTCGCGTTTTTGATCTCGAGGACGATCAGGTCGTCGCCCACTTAGCGCACGATGAATTCGGCGGCGTCGTTCATGCGCGCGAAGACGCGGCTCTGCGTGCCCGAATTCTTGAAGCCGATGTACGTCATCGTGCGGGCGCCGCCGCCAGCCGCCTGGGCATAGAGCGCGGGCGCGTCGGTCGCCGTCGCGCGGCCCATCTCGCCCTCGACGATGCGGCCTTCGGACGAGGCGACGAGCACGGGGGCGCCGGCGCCGGCGTTGACGCTGCTGGCGACGTCGACTTTCTTGGCCTTGGTGCCCTGCCCGAAGACCGAGATGGTGACGGTGTTGCCGCGGGCGCTCACGTCGTAGTCTTGCGTCGACACCAGCGGCAGCGTCACGCGGGTGAGCGCGACACCGCGGGCGTCGTGGCGGCTGATCTCGACGCCCTTCAAGGGTCCGGTGCCCGGCAGCGAGCGCGGCTTGCCCTCGGCCTCGAGCAGGTCGACGACGATGGCCTGCGGCGCCTGCTTGAGCCACGACTGAAACGTCAGCGGTTCGGAGGCGACGATGACGACGTCGACGCCGCCTTCGACGCTGTTGACTTTGACGTCTTCGACGCGGGGCGCGGCCAGGGCCGGCAGTGCGGTGACGACGACGATCAGCGGGGCGAACAGCGAGCGCATGCATCCTCCGGAGGCCAGACCGGCTCACGCTAACACCCGCCTTCTCGCCCCCAAAAAAACTGGCCAGATCGACGGGATGAACGATCTGCTCGCGTTTGTCCGCGCGCGTCATCCCCGGGCTGGCGTGCCCCGTGTCGACGTCGATGGCGATGTCGTGACCGTGCGCTGCGCGCGTCCGGGGCTGCTGATCGGCAAGCAGGGCGTGGTCGCCCTTCAGCTCGAGGCCGCGCTGTGCGAGCGGCTCGGCCGACCGGTGCAGCTGAAGCTTCTCGAGCTTCGCCAGGTCGAGCTCGAGCCGCAGCTGGTCGCCGACGACATCGCCCAGCGCCTCTTGCGCTGCCTCGACGACCATCAGAACCCGCCACCGCCGCGCGACGACGACGACGGATGGACGCCCGAGCCCATCGACGAGCTCGCCGCCCGCTGCGTCAAAGTCGCCGTCGAACGCACCGCCAGGGCCGGCGCTGTCGGCGTCAAAGTCGCCGTGCGCGTGCAGCAGGTCGACATCGTCAGCGACTTCGGCGACGTCGACGGCGCCGACCACGCCGGCGTCGACGAAGGCGGCGTCGTCGTCGACGTCTGGATCAGGGCGCGAACGAAAACAGATCCGTGAACGTGTTGCGGTCGTTGCCGAAGCCACACGAGATGCCGCCGCCGACACGGGCGGTGCCGAACGACGACGACCGCAGCGGCGGCTCGCCGTCGCGATCGAGGGTTGTCCAGGCGCCGTCGCCGCGCGGGTCGAGCAAGAAGAGTCCCGGCTCGGTGGTGGCGCCGTCGGCGGTGCCGCCGAAGACGACGAGGTTGTGCGTCGTCGGATCGAGCACGCCGCAGCCGTTGCGTCGTCCGCGCGGCGCATCGCCGCTCGGAATCAAGTCGAGCCACGTGGCGGTGTCGACGTTGAACGACCACGCATCTTGCGCGGCGTTGATGGGATCGGCGCCGTCGGGGAAGCCGGCGCCGGAGTAGACGACGAAGAGGCGGGCGGCGGCGTCGAAGCCGGCGAACATGCCGTAGCGCGGCGACGGCGACAGCGGCGGCGTCAGCGTCGTCCATGCGACGGTGTCGCCGGTGAGGGCGCCTTTGACGGTGTCGCCGAGGATGTCTTGGCCGGCGGCGGTGTCGGTGAAGCCGCCGAAGACGAAGAACGACGCGGTCTCGGGGTCAAACGCGAACGCGTGCAGCGAGCGGGCGACCGGCGCGTCGCCGACCTGCGTGAGTCGTTTCACAACCCCGGTTGTGAGGTTCACGCGGAACATGTCGTCGAGGCTGGCCACGTCGGTGCCGTAGCCGCCGAAGAGGTAGACGACGTCGCCGGCACCGCTCGTGTCTGGCGCGGTTCTTCTGGATGCGCCGGGCGGGATGACGTCGCCGCTCAGCACCCACGGCGTCCACGTCTCGCTGGCGACGTCGAACTGCCAGCTGTCGGCGAGCGTCTCTTGCGTCGGGAAGTTGGGGTACGCGCCGCCGCCGATGAGAAAGAGCGTGGCCCCGTCGCTCGACGTCATCAGCGCGCCGTGCTCGCGGGCCTCGGGTCCGTCGGAGAATGCGACGCGGGACCAGGCGAGGGGGACGACGTGGACGGCGTACTGGACGACGTCGGCGCCCTGGTCGAATTTCAGCGTCGTGTCGCCGGCGCCGAAAGGTGCGGTGACGACGACTCTGCCGGCAACGTCGGCGACGACGAGGGCGCCGTTGGTGGTGAGGTCGTCGAGAGCGACATCGTCGTCGAGGGTGACGCTGCCGCCTTCGACGACATCGACGAAGCGCTCGTCGAGCTGCGGATCGCCTTCGCCCACGCCCTCGCCCTCGCCGCTGCCGTCGCAGGAGACGCAAACGAAGACGCAGAAGGTGGCGACAAAGGACGCAGCGAAGGAGACGGCGGAGGCGGGGCGTTTCATGAATTCTTCGCTGAGCAGGTCACATGCCAGCCCGCGACGTCGACGACGAACCGCGAGGTGTGCGTTCAGCGAACACGGGCGCGGCGCAGGGCGCCGAGAATTTCGCCGTGCGTCAGCGGGTCAGCGTCGGGCTCGACGTAGAGCAAGCGCGAGGCGATGGCGTGGGCTGCCTGCTGCCACACCGGATCAAAGGCGTGGGCCCGCTCGACGAGCAGGTGCCAGAGGGCCTCGGCGGGCTGGCCCTCTTTGTAGACGCCGGGACGGTGCAGCGTGACGTCCCATGTGTAGTGGATGGGGACGGTGCCGTCGTCGAGGCGGGCGACGGTGTCGAGGGCGGCCTTCACCTGCTCGCTCAATTTCGCGACGCGGTAGCAGCCCTCGCCGACCTCGCCGTCTTTGACCTCGTCGACGACGTCAGAGGCGTTGCCGCGGCGGTCGTCGTCGTGGTCGTCGTCGCCGGCTTTGGCGTTGCCGACGCTGGATTCGTCGCCGGGGTCGCCTTCGACGTCGATGGCGGCCTCTTCGCCGTCTTTCATGGCGCCGCCGCCGCTGCCGCCGGAGCCGCTCAACCCGGTTGTGGTTCCTGGTGCTTGTCCGTGGCCGGCGACGGCGGTGAGATCGCCGGTGCCCTCTTGCACGCCGCGCTCGACGGCGGCGGCCTGCGCGAGCAGCGACTCGAGGCGGGCCATCTCGCGGGCTTCTTCGGGGGTCGACGCGGCGTTTCTCGTCGCCATGTCGCCGGCCTTGGTGGCGCTCTGCGTGGCTGCTTGCGGGCGTGTGCTGTCGGTCTTGCTCGCGTCTTTCGACGACCCCGTCGACGCACCCTGCCCGCCGGCGCTGGTCGTTGTCGTCTTGCTGTGGGCCTCGGCCTGCTCGGGCGTGAGGTGGCCTTGTTGGACCAACGTCTCGACGGTCTTCGCGTCGAGCGTCGACGTCACCGGCAGGTTGTGGGCGGTCTGAAACGACGAGAGCGCCTTGTCGCCCGAGCCCTGGAAGCCGGCGGCGATCAACGACGCGATCAAGCGCGAGGGATCGAGGGCCCGATCGATCTTTGCGTCGATCTTGGCATCGGGCTGCGGCGGCGGCGCCTGCGGCCGCGACGACGCCAACGACGTCGTCGCCTGCTGCAGCACGCGGGCCTTGAGCTGCGCCACGTCGCCGTTCGAGCGCGCGCGCGCCGCCGCCTGCTGGGCAGGATCGACCGGCTTCTTCGTCTCGGCCGGCGTCGCCGGTGCCGACGTCGACGCCGGCTTCGGCTGCGAGACGACGCCGATGTCTCTCAACAGCTTGACGGTCGCGTCGTCGAATTTGCCAGTGACTGGAATCCCGGCCTGCTTCTGCAAATTTTGCAACGCCTTCTGCACGTCCGTCGAAGAAGGCGGCACAGGCGTTGGCGCCACAGCAGGCGAAGCCGGACCCGACGGCCCCGAACTCGACGTCGTTGTCGTCGTCGAACGATCGGGCTTCGCTTCGATGGCCTTGGTTTGCGTGGCGCGGGTGTCGGTCTGCTTGGTCTCGCTGGTCTTGCGGCCCTGCGTCTCGTCAGACTTCGTAACAATGGCACGAATGGTGGCATCGATGTCGGCTTTGTTGGTGACCAACTGCGAGGCGAGCAGCTCTTTCAACATGTCGCGCCGCGGATCGGTCGGAATGCCAGACGGGATCGTCGTCGACGGGATCGACGGTGTCGGGCGCGGCACGCTGGGAGAGTCGATGCGGGTGGCCACGTTGAATCCTCGAGCGCGATGCTACACGCGGTCGACATGGCCGGGCTCTACGACCCTTTGCGGACCCTCGCGTTCTCGATCGACGCCGAGCGCGTGCACCGCATGGCGATGGCGGGGCTGCGCGCGTACTCGAAGGTCTGCGATGTCGTGCTCGACGACGACGACGTTGCCCGCGCGCCGGCCCTCGAGCGCGAGGTCTTCGGACTGAAGTTCAGAAATCCCCTCGGGCTCGCCGCGGGCTTCGACAAAGACGCCGAAGCGGTGCCGGCCTGGCAGGCGATGGGCTTCGGCTTCGTCGAGGTCGGCACTGTCACGCGGCACCCGCAGCCGGGCAACGACAAGCCGCGCCTGTTTCGCTTGCCGAAAGACCGCGGACTGTTGAACCGCCTCGGCTTCAACAACCACGGCGCCGAGCACTGCGCCGCCGCGTTGACGTCGTGGCGCAAGCAGGGTCGCGTCAAAGTTCCCATCGGCGTGAACCTCGGCAAGTCGAAGATCACACCCGCCGAAGAAGCCAGCCTCGACTACGCCTTCAGCTTCGACGCCGTCGCCGACGTCGCCGACTACGTCGTCGTCAACGTCTCGTCGCCCAACACGCCGGGCCTGCGCGACCTGCAGCAGGTCGACGCGCTGAAGCGCATCGTCGACGTGCTGCTCGATCACAACGCGCGCCGCCGCGCCCGCGTGCCGCTGCTGGTGAAGATCGCCCCCGACCTCGCCGACGACGACGCCATCGCCGCCGCCCGCTTCTGCGCGTCATCGAAGATCGACGGCCTCATCGTCTCGAACACGACGATCTCGCGCGCGGGTTTGCAGAGCGTGGTGCCCGAAGGCCCTGGCGGCGTCTCGGGCGCGCCCTTGTTCGCCCGCTCGACGTCGCTGCTCAAGCTCTTGCACGACGACCTCGGCAAAGGCCCCATGGTCTTCGTCGGCGTCGGCGGCGTCTTCGATGGCGAGAGCGCGAAGGCGAAATTCGCCGCCGGTGCGAAGCTGGTGCAGAGCTACACGGGCTTCGTCTACGGCGGCCCCGGCTTCGCCCGCGACGTCGTCACCGGCCTGCTGTAGGGCTGCTGTCGGGCTGATGTCAGGGCGACAGGTCAGGCACAGAGACGGCGAACGATCCGTCGGCGCCGCAGATGGCCTCGCCGAGCGGGATGGCACGGCCCTGCTCATCGGTGAGCTGCGAGAACACGCGCACAAACGCGCCGGGCGTGGCGCTGCCGCCGCTGTCGACGACGACGCCAGCGAGCACGTTGGGCGGCGGCAAGACGAACGCGCGGCTGAACGGCCCACGCACGCTGATCAACGTCGAAAAGGCCGGCGCCCCGCTGTCGCGCGGCGGCGTGATCTTCACGCGGTAGCGGCCGCGGTCGACGACGACGGTGGCGTTGCCTTCTACGTCGGCGACGGCGACAAAGACGGGCTCGGCGTTCTCGAGCACGGGCGGGGCGAGGCCGTCGACGTCGCCGATGCGCTCGAAGGTCACCGACGCCGAGGCGACCACGCCGCCGTCGTTGCTGGTCACGCTCACCGATGCGTCGACCCGCGACGGCAGCTCGATGACGAGGTCGTTGATGGGCGTCGACGGGGAGACCACCAGGGGCTCTGCCTCGACGAGCAGGCCCGGACGTCCAGTGGCCGCCGGCACCGCAGCGACGCTGTATTCGCCGGGGATGAGGTCGACGAGAAAGCTGCCGTCGTCGCCGGTGACGACGCGTGCGCCGAATTCACCGCCGCCGACGAACGCCTGAAACGTGACGGTGACCCCCGCGGCTGGTCCGTTGGACGACGTCACCACGCCGCTCACCGACGTCGACAAGCCCGAGACAGCGCCGAGCAAGATGTCGCGGAGGTCGACGTCACCGGTGGCGGGGTCGATGGCGACGACGACGGTGGGCTGGAGGAGGTTCGGATTGCGCGGCGCGGTGACGTTCTGCGCCGGGCGCGCCACGAGCTGCGCGCCCACGGGCACCGAGCGCAAGACGAGGCTGAAGACGCCGTCGTCGTTGGTGACGACGCGCGTCGAGATGCGGCGGCCACTCGCGCTTTGCACGAACACTTCGATCGACTCTTGCGGCCCGTTCAGGTTCACGACGCGGCCGTGCAGGTTGACGAACGGCGTCTGGTTCACGTCGGCGTCGACCTCGCCGTGTTCGACGGCGACGACGAATGAGGCGCCGTCGTCGAAGTCGTCTTCGTCGACGTCGTCGATGTCGAGAGGTGGAAAGCGGTCGCCATCGGGCACGATCGACATCGCGTACGCGGCGTCACGCAAGAGGTTGAACGAGAAGCTGCCGAGCTCATCGCTCGTCGTCGTCGGCACGCGCAAGCGCCCAGGGATGGAGCGGCGCGGCAGCGCCTGCACCGTCGCCGGCACGCCAGTCGTCGACGTCACGAGGCCTTCTTCATCGACGGCTTGGTACTTCACCGTGCCGCTGACGCGGACGCCGTTCACCAGCGCGAGCTCGATGCGCTTGCCGTCGCTCTGGCGCGTGTCGACGTCGAACACCGTCTGTTCGGGCAGCCCTGACGACTCGACGGGCTCGATCTCGACGTCGACCGTGTCGAGGCGGGCGTCGTTGGCGTCGACGCAGAGGCCGAAGGCGCAGACGGTGCCAGCGCCGCAGACGCTGTCGTCGGCGCAGGTGCCGTAGAGGGCGTCAGCGCAGCCACTGCTGGCGAGGACGGCGAGGACGGAGATGACGGCGCTGGCGAGCGTGGCGAGCCTCATGGGCACTGCCCGACGCTGATCATC